>JAAELY010000193.1 GCA_024226335.1 bacterium | reverse complement strand
GGCTGCGAAGCGCGATGCATCCGCCTGCGCTGCGTCGCGCGACCCTCTGCAGATCTACGGATCTGCGATCGGATCACCCTTCTTGCTCAGGCGGCGACTCCCGCTTCTCGCTCGATTCCTCCCTGTGCAGAGATTCCCTAGCAGGCCGCAATTGGCCTGGGCACGAAACTCGGCCCCCCTCTTCAGCCGCCTCGGGGTAGAATCCCGGCCAGAAGGAGAACCCGATGCTCGAACGTCTGATGACCAACTATCGAATGATCCGCTACGGCCTGCCTCTGGCTCGCCTCAAGCCGAGCAGTCCTCTGACGATCGCGGACAAGATCGAGGAGCAGGCCAGTCGCCGCGGAGATCATCCGTTCATCGTTTTCGAGGATCGGCGCGTGAGCTATCGCGAAGCCAACGAGGACGCCAATCAGGTTGCGCATTGGGCGACTTCGATCGGAATGGCGTCGGGCGATGTGATCGCTCTGCTGATGCTGAATCGGCCGGAGTACATCTCGACCTGGGGCGGAATCTCGAAGATCGGCGCGACCACGGCACTGATCAACACCAATCTGACGGGACGCGCACTCGCACACGCGATCGACGCGGCCAAGACTCGCAAGATCATCGTGGGTTCGGAGTGCCTCGAGAACATCGCGACCCTGGATCCAGATGTACGGGCGGGCCTCACGGTCTACGTCAGGATCGACCCGGCCGACCCGAGCCCCGAGATTCCCGAAGGTGCACAGGACATCGGAGCCGCACTGGCATCGATGTCCAGGGAAAACCCGGACAAGAGCGTTCGAGCGGGGGCCACCGCCGGCGATGCACACGTCTACATCTACACCTCGGGAACCACGGGTCTGCCGAAGGCAGCCGTGATGAGCCATTTGAAGTTCCTCCTCACCGGCAGTGCCGCGTTGATCTCGGGACTGAACCGAAGCGACGTCATGTACATCGCGCTTCCGCTGTACCACAGCGCCGGTGGAGCGATGGCGACCATGAGCGCCATCAATGCCGGTGCCACGATCGCCCTGCGTCGTCGCTTCAGCGCGAGCGAGTTCTGGGAAGACGTGGACCTGTTCGGAGTAACGGCTTTTCAATACATCGGCGAGTTCTGCCGCTACCTGCTCAACGCAAAGCCGCACGCCAAGGAGAGCAGTCATCGCGTCAAGTTCGCGATCGGCAACGGACTGCGACCCGAGATCTGGGAAGAGTTCCAGTCGCGCTTCGCGATTCCGAAGATCGTCGAGTTCTACGGCGCCACCGAGGGCAATACGGCGATCGTGAACTTTGACGGCAAGGTCGGCGCAGTCGGAAAGGTGCCACCGATCGTCCCCGCCCCGCTGATCATCAAGTACGACGTCGAAAACGACGAACACCCGCGCGACGATCAGGGAATCTGCTTCCCGTGCGCCGATGGAGAGGTTGGAGAACTGGTCGCCGAGATTCCTCAATCGGCGGACACTGCGTCTGGCCGTTTCGAAGGCTACACGTCGAAGGAAGCCACCGAAAAGAAGATCCTACGCGACGTGTTGAAGTCGGGCGATACGTTTTTCCGCAGCGGCGATCTGCTCAAGCGCGATGCGCAGGGCTACTACTACTTCGTCGACCGGATCGGCGATACATTCCGCTGGAAAGGCGAGAACGTGTCAACGCAAGAGGTCGCGGAGTCGATCTCGGCTTTCCCGGGTGTCCAGATGATCAATGTGTATGGCGTCGATGTTCCGGGAGCAGATGGCCGCGCCGGTATGGCTTCGATCGGACTCGAGAGCGCCTCCAGTTTCGATGGAGCTGCGCTCTTCGCACACATCGCCGACACCCTGCCCGCCTACGCGGCGCCGATCTTCGTGCGCTTGCAGACGGACTTCGAGGTGACGGGAACCTTCAAGCTGCGCAAGGTCGATCTGCAGAAGGAAGGCTACGATCCAGGCGCCGTGAAGGATCCGCTCTATCTGCGCGACGATCAGGGAAAGACCTACGTACCGCTCACTCCTGAGAAATACGCCGAGGTACAGGCCGGTTCGATTCGGATCTGAACAGCGAATCGCGATCTCGTAGCGCACCCCGGGACGATCCGGAGGATCGTTGCTGTGGCAACCTGGGCGCGACCCCGTGTGGGTCACGACATCTGAAACAGCTCAGACGTGATGTTTCTGCACGGACCAGATGAAGCCGTCGTACCAGAAATGCATGCACGAAACGACGAGGGTGATTGCCCAGACCGAATCCAGGCCAAACGACTCGATTTCGACGAACACGCCGTAGCTCACGGCCACCGCGAGAAACACGAACAGGGTCAAGACCTTGCCGAGTGCAGGAGCGAGGCCGTCGAAGCGAAACAGCTTCGTCATATTGCCCTTCTCCTGGATCCACACGATGCCGAAGTACTGCAGCGAGTGGAAGAAGTTCATGACGAAGAAGGCTTCACCCCAGGTGTTGAATCCCCAGCTGAAGATCGAGACCACGCCAGTCGACGCCAGAAGGAAGACCTTCTGCATGGAGATCTGATGCCCCTGGTTGCGCAGTTGGAGCTGGGCGAAGACGTAGTAGACGATGAAGGACGCACCTAGAGCAATCACCGCCCATGTGACGAATTGCTGATTCCCCTCCATGAAGGCCGGAATCGAGGTGAAAAACACTGCGCCCACATCTTCGAATTCCTGAAAGTCTTCGAAATGATCGATCATCGTGACGCCGGCGAGCATCGGCCCGGCGTAGAGTAGTTGGTTCATCCACCAATCGAGCCTGCGCCCCACAGTCGGGTCACCACCGAGCTTGGTATCGTAGATGCGAGCGAAACCGAAGGTCTGCAGAGCCGAGTGGTATACATCCCAGAACGTGGCCAGCACCGACACCGAAATGATGACCCAGCTCGATGACACCATGGCGAGGTAGAGCACGAGAGGAACCACCAGGAAGCGGTTCCTGAACTGGTTGAAGATCTGCGGGTTGCCGTGGCTGCGAAAAAAGACGGCGAAAATGTGCGCGTGTGTCATCACACCGATGAACAGAGCCGCCGGGTAGTAGTTGGAACCCCAGAGCTGGATCTGGTCATCCGAGAACCAGGTCTCCGAAATCAGCGCACCGACACCCAGCGCCATGAACGGGGGCAGAAGAAACAGCAGCCAATCGTAGATCGGACTGACGATATAGTGCGCGGTGGCGACCAGGGCGCGTTGAGAAATGGCGGTGTCGGTCATGGGGCTCTTATCGGTCCATCCTGCGAAAAAGAAAGCGCAGGTACGAGCATACACCCCGGCCCTGGCTGGGCAATACGGCTTGCCGAGAACGGGAATTCGAACCCTGCTTGCCCCAGTTGGCTCGCGCCCCTATGCATTGCTGGATGGCGCCTCGGGAAGACCCATTCACCTCCCCTCCCAGCTCAGTCGCGGCAACGCGGCGACCGAGCTGGCTGGCGCTGATCGCACTGGCTGCGCTGGCCCTGACTCTCTCGCTGATCGGTGCAGAAGCAATCGTCCGCATCGTATTGCCACAGCCGCTAACGCCTCCGATCCGCGAAAGTGTCGATGGAGTCACCCTGCTCGTACCCGGGGTCCGCGTTCGCTACTTCTCGCCGGGCGAATTCGACGTTCACGCCACTGTGAACGAACAGCGCTTTCGCTCGACGAAGACCTACGAACGCATTCCCCCGCCCGAGACGATTCGGATCGTCGCTCTGGGCGACAGCTTCACGTTCTCGACCGGAGTCGAGGATCACGAGACGTACCCCTACTTACTGGAAGCCGCGCTGCAATCCGCCTGGCCGCAGCAGAACTTCGAGGTGATCAATGCCGGTGTTCACGGGACCGGCCTCGGAGATCAGGCACTCTGGTACCAGCGAACGCTGAGCGGATTCCAGCCCGATATCGTCGTCGTTACGCTCTATGCCAATGACATCGATGACGAAATCTCGACCCATCGCTTCGAGAAGACGGGGAATTCCGTGCAGCCGCGATCCCTCGAAAGCCAGCGCCAGGCCGATCGGGAAATCTCGAGTCTGCGAAGCCTGGTCAGCTCGATACCCGGCTATTTCGCACTCTCGCAACACTCCCAGCTTCTGAGTCTGATCCGAACGACCGCGACGCGTTTCCTGCTGGCCAGGAGCGCCGCAAGAGCGAACGCTTCCACCGATGGCGCACGGCATCAAGCGGAGGAACACGCCACGGTGATGATTGCGGACCAGCTCATGTGGTTGCGAAATGAAGTCGAGGGGCGCGACGCGCACCTGATCGCGGTGCTGATCCCGGCAAGAGAAGCCATCGACGCGGAAACCGCCGAGCATCCCGCCGCGATGCAGAGCCGTTTGCTAAGCGGAATGCTCCTGAAACTGCGGGAGCGGACGGATCTGGATGTTCTGGATCTCGAAACGGAGATCCGCGCGGCGACTGCGGATAGTGCTTCGCCCCTCTACTTTGACAGCGATATCCACTTGCGCGCAGAGGGTTATCAGTTGGTCGCTGACGAGGTTGCGAAGCGAGTTCTCGCCGGATTGCAATCCAGGCGTACCGTCAAACCCGCAGACGAGCCCTGAGTTTGGGCGGGAAGCGACTAGGCCAGAATCGCATCTTGGGGTGCGCTCCGGTCTAGCAGGCTGTAGAAGACCCGCTCGAGAGCCCCGGTCCAGTGTTCATCCGCAACCTGTTAGAATGCGCGCCATGCGGCAATTGGCGTACTTCATAGTCTTGGCGGGCATGTTATTGGGCTACTACGAGATGCTCGGTCCGGGGATGGGTCCTTCGGAAATCGTCGAGGATCTCGAATGGTGGCGGTCGGCTGGCTATGTCCACTCCATCGAAGCGTTTTCATATCTGGAGGAACTGGCCGAGGATGGCTTTCCGGGCGCCTTCATCCCGCTGAGCATCTTCTGGCTGCCGGCGCTGCTGATGTGGATCTGGGGATTCCGACTGTTCCGTTCGGCCGTCTTGCGCGCGATCGCTACCGCTGGCGTCTTCTTGCTGCTGATCTTTCCCTATTACGGCTACATGGCCGATCGCGTGTGGCGATTCTTCGAGTGGCGTTCCCCCGCAGTCGCGGCCACCTTCGCGGGAATAACGGCCGCTGGACTGTTCGCCCCTTCCTTGATCCGTGCGGCGGCCGGACTCTCGCGCATCTGGACGATGATCGTCCTCGCGTTGGTCGTCTCCGGAGCTTTCGTGTTGACGACCGAGGTAACGGGCACCAATTCCTGGATGCGCTTCAACATCAGTCCGTGGCCCGTCGTGACGCTATTCGGCCTGCTTCTGCTTGGCAGCGCGATTGCCTCTTTTCACGTTGCCGCCGGAACGGGCGCGTGGATTGCCGCGCGACTATCGGGTAGACGCGGGCTGACCATCGGCGGACTCGCAGCGGCGGTCCTGGCGGCCGGGCTCTCGTGGATCACTCTACGGGGCGCGGAAGCCGGCGCCCTGATCGTATTCGCCCTGATCGCTGCTTGTTACACACTCGGGCGTGTCTGGCTCGGGCCCGACGATGCAGAAGAAGCTTCGCGAAGAGGACTGACCGTGCTCCTCGCCGGCGTTTTCTCACTCCTGACCATCCAGGGTACGAACCGCGCTGCAACGGTCTTTCAGAAAACCGCGCGAAACGAAACCGCCACACATCTGCTCGTGGCGCTGGAATCCTATCGGGAGAAGACCGGCTCCTTCCCGAGGCGCCTGAGCGACCTGGTTCCGGATTTCTTCAGCGAAGTTCCCCGCCCGCGGATCGGCCTGATCCTCGATGAAGACGACGAGTTCATGTACCGGAACCTCGGCGACTCCTACCTGCTGGAGTTCAGCAGCGTGCAGTGGGTGCAATGCGGTTACAGTCCGCCTTTTGATGTTGCGAAGTACGACGAAGAGGACTTCGCAGACGAGGGCGAAGATGATGCAGACGACTACGATGATTACGACGACTACGAGGAAGAAGCAGCCCCGGTCGACCCGGAGCTGCTGATCGTCCTCGCGGATGCTGGACTGGAGGGATCGTGGAATTGCGAAGACGCACCGCCGAAGCTGTGGTGAGCTGGATGAAACTCATACCGGCTCTCGTGGCAGCTGTTCTCGTGTTGGCCTTTCTCGCGCTCCCGACGGGAACCACTGCGCAAAGCGCGGCCGAACCAGAAGAGACGGAAACCAACGCGCCAAACGCAGCGGAACCAGAAGACGCGCTTCCCGGGCCTCCCTTCAAGCCCGGAGACGTAATCACCTTCGACAAACTGGACGCGCTGAAGAACTACATTCCGGAGCCCTTCTGGGAGTTTCGCGACATGTTCTTCTTCGAGGGTATGCAATTGGAGATCGGTGAGTTCTACAAGGACTACCCGGTATCCGAAGGGCGCGTTGCGGCGAATGCGAAGTATCGTGGGCAGCCGCAGCTGGGACGCGATCACTCCCTGCTGAACTTCACGATGGGCCGACCTTTTCCCGAAATCGATCCGGCCGATCCGAATGCCGGTGCGATGCACGCCTGGAACCATCGCTACAAGCACGACGCCCTCGAGGGCCGGGCGAACTTCAAGTTCACCTACTGGGACAACGGGGAAAGATTGCCACTCGGGTTCGAAGGCACCGGTTGGGGCATGCGACTCGCCAATCGCCCGGACTACATCGAGCGCGATGGCGACATCTTCGATCAAGAAAAGCGAATGGGTGCTGGAGGCGCGGATATTTCTGGACCGCCCGACTATCGCGGCATCAAGGTCCTGGGGTACGCCTACAAGGACGGTGATCTGCCGCGGGACGAAGCTCGCGATGTCGACGTGTGGGTCTATATCCCAGACCTGCGCCGCGTACGACGAATCTCGGGGGCCCGACGCACCGATCCGATCGCCGGTACCGATATGACGCCCGAGGACCAGGGAGGGTTCGCCGGCGTGGTCACGCACTTCACCTGGAAATACCTGGGCGAGACAGAGGTTCTGACGCCGCTCGACTCCTCACTCAAGGGATATCCCTTCAGCAAAGAAGAGAACTTCGGTCCGACGGGTTTCTCGTTCGCCAACGACACATGGCAGTTGCGCAAGGCGATCGTCCTGGAAATGAAACCCAAGGCAAAGCGCCACCCCTACAAGCGGAAACTCCTGTGGCTCGACAAGGAAACCTACACCGGACTCTATTCCGCAGCCTACGACCGCCGCGGAGAACTCTGGAAGCTGATCTACATGAACTACCACTGGAGCGAGCGCGAAGATCAGCACAAACGGATCGAGGGAATCAATTCGCTCCTGCCAGGCGGGATCATCGTGGCCAATATTCGCACCGGAACTGGCGTGCGCATCGAATCGTACGATGCTAGGCCAACCCGACTGCGCCGCGGCCGGATCCGAAAGCAGACGGACATCGGCCGCCTGGCCAAAGGACGCTGATCCGCATTCCCCATCTGACTGGAAGGCGATCGTGAAGATCTGGATCGACACGGATCTGGGAAGCGACGTCGACGACGCACTCACGCTCGCCTACGTCTTGCGTCACCCGGGCTTCGAACTGGTCGGCGTCTCGACCGTGTTCGGCGATGTCGATCTGCGCACCCGCATAACCCGAAAGCTGCTCGAGCGGGCATCCGTCACGGACGTACCGGTCTTGACCGGCCTGGGGGCACCACTGAGCGCCGATCGCAAAGGAGTGATGTTCGGTCACGAAGGGATAGGTCTACTGGAAGAGCCGCAGCCGCGCATGCGCACGACGGAAGACCCCGATGCAGATGTGCGAATCCGAGACTTGAGCCGCCAACTCGAAGCTGCACAGCCCGACGTCCTGCTCGCGATCGGTCCGCTCACGAATCTCGGCGCTCTCGTCGACGCCGGTGTCCCGCTTCCGCGACTGGCCATCATGGGCGGCAAGACGCAAGACATCATGCTCGAAGGAATGACGCCGATCATCTCCGAGTGGAACTGGTACTGCGACCCACTGGCCGTGCAGAAAGTGATGGCCGTCGCTCATCCAGAGCTCCCGCGCGTGGTTCCCGCGGAGGTCACGTTCCGCACGAGCCTCGCGGACGGTGACGTCGAGAAACTCGCGCGTGGCGACGCGCTCGCGCAGGACCTGTCACGATTGTGCAAAGAGTGGTTGCGCGCACTCGCCGAGCGATTTGGCGCCAAGCGCCCGCGTGTAGCGCTGCACGACCCGCTGACCGCGGCAACCCTGGTCGAGAACGGTCTCTGCTCCTTCAAAGAACGGCGGATTCGCGTCGATGATGCCGGTGCCACGACGCTGGAAGACGGCACGCCCAACGCCGAGATTGCCGTCGATGTCGACAACCCGACCCTGCGGACGCACCTGATGGCAACCTGGCTCTGAGAAACCGGCTGCTCAACCCGTCAGCTGGAAGAGAACTCGAAAGCGAGCGCAGGCCCGGAGCCTGAGGAAGTCGCATTCAGCAGGCGCACTCCACCGTCAGCGGCCGTCACTTCGATGTGTTGGTCATCGAACAGGCGCCGAGCGGAGGTTCCGGTACTCATGGGAAACTCGCGGATCACGACATCTCGAGAAGCGGGCCTGCCCAGGACGATTGCGTAGACCTTGTCCGCTCGGCGCGTGAACCGAACGGGCAGCCCCTCATCGGTCTTGGCCTCGGCCCGCTCCCAGGGACGGCTTCCGTAGATGGCTTCGCCGTTTCGTTCGAGCCACTCCCCCATTGCTTCGAGGCGCGCCAACTGGGGCGCGGGAATCCCCGCATCTTCGCCCCGTGGCCCGATGTTGAGCAGCAGGTTGCCATTCTTCGACACGGCGTCGATAAAGTTCGTAATCAACTCGTCGGCGGGTTCGTAGTCGGCTTCGGCGTGATTGCGGTTGTAGCCAAAGGATGCACTCATCCCGCGGGTCGCCTCCCACTTATACGAAGTGATCTCGTCGAAGATCGTGTATTCCGGGGTGCGGAAGTCGGAGTGAGCTGGGCGCGGCGGAACGACTCCCTTCTTACCCTCTCCCTTCGCCGCCGCGCGGCGATTGGATCGGTTGATCAGCGCGTCGGCCAGCCACTGCACGGGTCGATGGCTCAGAAGGCGCAAGGCCGGACCGTGGTGCATCCATCGATCATTGATCACGCCGTGAGGAACAGCGTGATAGTAGTCGGCCATCAGTGAGAGCATGCGCCCCAGTCCGGTCGGCCAGGTGATATCGTTCCACAGAACATCGGGGGAATATCGCTCGATCAACTCCCGCACTTGTGCCTCTGCATAAGCGGGATAGTCGCCTCCGGGAGCCGAGCCGACAAACTGTGCGAACGTGCGCGCCGGGTTCGAATTCCAGGACCAGTCAATTCCGCCGGAATAGTACACACCGAAGCGCAGGCCTTCAGCTCGAACTGCCTCGGCGAGTTCTCCGACGATGTCGCGCTCGCTACACCAATCCTTCTGGTGCGGATTCTCGATCTTGCTGGGCCAGAGGCTGTAGCCATCGTGGTGCTTGGTCACGTGTACGACGTAGCGGGCCCCGGACTTCCGGAAGAGCCGTGCCCATTCGCTCGGATCCCACGCTCTCAAGCCTTCGATAAAGGCCTCCTTGAAGTCCGAGTACGGGCGATTGCCGTAGTGTTCAGCGTGAAAACGCGCGGTGGGACTGTCCGGAACCCGCAGTGCATTCCAGTACCACTCGGTATAGGGCGTCATCACGATCGAATTCGCGTGGCTCCCGTCGAACGCATCGGAGATGTGTTCGGTTGGCGCTGCGAATCCAGGAACCGAAAAGAGACCCCAGTGGATGAAGATTCCGAACTTGGCATCCTCGAACCAGGCTGGCACGCGATGCTGTCGGAGAGATTCGATGCTCGCAGTGTAGGTAGGACTCGACATGCTCCCATCCTTCGAGACCCAGACCAATCTGTCAATCTGAACATGGGTCGGGAGAGTGGACGACGCGAGTCAATCCTGGTGGAAGACCTCTTCCATATCGGACCACCAGCTATCGGGTGTGCGCTCAGGATCCGGAATCTGCATCGGCTCCATCAAGTCCCACCACTCTCGCATACGCGGGGCCTGCGCGAGCGCCTGCATGCGTTCCTCATACTCTTCCTTGGGACCCACGTACTCATAGTAGGCAAAGAGCCGCCCCCGCTGGTGGAATATCGAGTAGTTGCGAATTCCCGCTGCGTGAATAGCGGCGGCAATCTCCGGCCAGATCTTCGCGTGGTAGCGCTTGTATTCTTCATACTTCTCCGGTCGCAGACCCAGCATCTGTCCGAATCGCATCATGGCGAATCCCCTCGGCGTACAAGATTCTCGGAATGCAGATCATCCCATAAGGAGTCTGGAATCGGATAGCGGAAACCTCTCGCATTCTGGTGAACTTCATCGGCGGAACGGGCTCCTGGAATCACGGACGCAACGCTCGGATGCATGAATGGAAACTGGAGAGCTGCAGCCGCGAGCGGAACGTCATGGGCACGACATACCCTGTCGATGGCTCGCGCCCGTTCCAGGAGTTCGTCCGAAGCAGCTTCATAGTCGTAGGGCACTCCGGTCCTGAGATCACTCGCCAGAATTCCGGAGTTGAAGACGCCGCCGATAATGATCGAGATGCCGCGTTCCAGGCAGCGAGGCAAGAGTTCTTTCGCTGCCGATTGGTCCAGGAGCGTGTAGCGCCCTGCGACCAGAAAGCAGTCGAAGTCTCCGCGCTCCATCGCGCGCAGACACACCTCACTCTCATTCACTCCCAGGCCAATCGCTCCAACGTCACCCGTACGCCTCAACTCTTCCAGAGCCCGATAGCCTCCGCTCAACGCGATCTCGAAGACGGCATCATGAGCATCGCCATGAGTGTATTGGCCGATGTCGTGAAGGAGCAACACGTCAATGTGTCTCCCGCCGAGGCGCAGAATACTGGCCTCGTAGGAGCGCATCACTGCTTCGTAGGAATAGTCGAAGACAGCCTCGTAAGGCAGCGCAGCGACGAACCCCTGATCTTCCCTGGGTTCTCCCGGCCTGGGCTCGAGCAGTCGCCCGACCTTGCTCGAGATCATCACCGCGTCGTCTCCGAACCGATCCAGTGACTCACCCAATCTGCGTTCGGAAAGTCCGTAGCCGTAGTACGGAGCTGTGTCGAAATAGCGGACGCCCTCCTGCACCGCCGCTTGAACGGCTGCGAATGTGTCACCGTCTGTCACGGGCGCGTAGAGATTGCCTAGTACCGCCGCTCCGAACCCGAACGCGGTCACGTCGACTGAACTCCGTCCGATTCTGTTTCGCCGATTCACAATTGTCATTCTTGCGCCAATTCCGCCTTTCTACTCGATTCTCGCAGATAGGAAATGGGCGAACCTCCGTCCGAGATTGTCTGGAAGCCTGTGGCTTCTTGGCCACGTCATATGTTGGCTCAACGCTACGCGACAAAATGTAGTTGGAATGTGACTTCGATGTGGCGTAATTCTTCTGGGGTTCTTCGGGTGGAACACTTTTTCTCATTTCAATCATTTGGGGGGGGTAGCGGCATGCGTTGCGTGCTTTGGGTCGGTTTGATTGGTATCGCCTTGCTCGGATCGGGATCCGCGATGGCGGGAGAACTCGAGAAGGCGACGAACACACTTGAGCAATCGCTCGCGAACGAGCAGGTCTCGCCGGAACTTCGCGAAGCTCTCAACGGATTGATCGACGCGATCCGCTCATCCTCAGACGCACCGGCGGTCTCGGCTTCGGTGGATTCCGGGAGTTTCTGGGACCGCGTAAAGGGCTCGGCCGATTTGCGCTTGCGCCACGAGCACGATGGAATTCGCGGAAAGGGAAACCGGGACCGTGAGAGAGTGCGGCTGCGTTTCGGCATAAAGGCCGACCTCGGCGAAGAATTCGAAGCGGGCTTCCGCCTGCGCACTGGAAATCCAATGGATCCGCGTTCGCCGTACCACAACTTCGGCAGCACTGATGGTGCTGGTGATGATTCACTGCAGTCGCTCGAGTTCAATATCGATCGAGCCTGGCTGAAGTACCGACCGAGCTCGATCCCGGGCACCTGGGTCACAGCGGGTAAGTTCGATCACCCGTTTGCAAAGAACCCCGTATACGGTGAACTCGTATGGGACGATGACGTAAACCCGGAAGGCGTTGTCGCGGGCTATGGATTCGAAGCCTCCGAGGGGCTGAATATCAACCTGGTGGCGGGCCAGTATCTCCTGTTCGCGGATGACTCCACGAGTACAACGGACGGCAGCGATGCCGAGCTGACTGCCTTCGTCGCGCAAGCGGCCGCCAATTACAAGGGCGACGGCTTCAAGGCCTTGGCTGCTCTCGGCTGGTACCGATACGGCGACACGTCACCGGACATGAACAATGCTGCGTTGCCCGTCAGTAATGACATCTCAAATAGTACGACCGCGGCAGACTTCGTTGCGGACTTTCACATTCTGAACCCGATCGCCGCACTAACGTTCGATTTCGGCGGTCAGCCGCTGACCATCTCCGGTGAGTACATCCTGAATACAGGAGCGGACGGAGCCGCCAACGGAGATGAGGGCTTCGCGATTGGAACGTCTTACGGAAGCACCGGGAGTCCAGGGGGCTGGAAGGTCTTCTACCAGTGGCAGCGAGTTCAGCAGGATGCGGTGTTCTCGCCATATTCTCAGGACGACTTCCTTCTGGATGGCTCGAACTTCAAGGGTCATGTGTATGGGGTGAAGTACAAACTCTCCAAGCGCATTGGTCTGCGGGCCTGGGGACTCACCTCCATTGCTGAGAACTCGGGCGCGAACCATGGTCCCAATGTACCCGATGAGGACTATTCTACGCGGCTGCGCTTCGAGGTAGACGCGAAGTTCTGAACCGGGAATCAACTACGGATAGGCGATCTTCGGATAGCTACACCCGAAGAGTGTCTGCTCGAAAACGGACCGCCCGCTGCTCTACGAGTGGCGGGCGGTCGTTGTTTTTGGGGTACCGGCCAAAGCTGGGGGACTTGCGTTCGCCATTGGTGGTAGGCTGCGGACAATGTCGAACCGGATTCGCATGGGCTTTCTCGGCTGTGGACGCATTGCCGACCTGCAGTGTCAGGGTTACCTGGAGCACGAGCACGCTGAGATCACAGCCGTCTGTGACGTGAACGCCGAGCTAGCAGAGCGGCGCCGCGAAGAATGGGGCGCGCGACGCGCATACACGAACACCGAGGACTTCTTCGCCGATCCCGAAGTGGATGCCGTGGAAATCCTCACCCCTCATCACCTGCACGAGGAACACGCCACGGCGGCGTTGCGCGCGGGAAAGCACGTCTCGCTACAAAAGCCTCCGACTCGAACACTCGAAGAACTCGACCGCCTGCTCGAGGTTGCGAAGGGGTGTGACCGGACCTTCCGCGTCTTCGAGAATTTCATGCACTATCCACCGCACGTGAAAGCGCACGAACTGATTGCCGAAGGAGCGATCGGAGAGCCGCTCTCTGTCCGGCTCAAGACGGCCGCCGGGCGCTTCGGCGATGGCTGGGAGATCGCTCCGGAAACCCAGGCCTGGCGTCATGATCCCGCTACCTGCGGTGGCGGAGCCACGACCTTTGACCACGGCTACCACTGTTTCAATATGGCACGCTTCTTCATGCCGGTGGAACCCGAGCGCGTGCACGCGTTCATCCACTGGACGCAACTCGCCGAGAACATCCTGATCGACGGACCCGCTCTGATCACCTGGAAGTACGGGGGCGACGTACCGCGATTCGGCTCCTGGGAGGTCATCGCCTCGCTCGGAATGCGCGTGCGCTCCGATTACTACGCGAGTGATGACCGCACCGAGATCCACGGCAGTGACGGAATTCTCTGGTTGAATCGCTGCACGGGCAAGCTTCTGGACGAACCCTCGGTCGTTCTCTACCGCGACGGCGAGACCCGCGCATTCCACGACCTGCCCGTCGACTGGGCCGAGTCCTTTCGGCTAGGTGGCATCGATTTCGTCGACGCTCTGCTCAATGACCGTCAGCCAAGTCAGAACGGTAGCGATGCGCGCCACACCATGCGCTTCGCGCTGGCGGCGGCTCGGAGTGCTGAGGACGGCCGCGAAGTAGGACTGGACGAAGTCGAGCCCGACGCGCGTTAGAGCGGGCGGTAGCACTTCCAGGAATCACGCCCCGGAACGAGCGAACCTGCGCGTAGGTGTGGCATCTTCACGCGCGTCGGAAGCCATCCGAAACGTTCGCTCAAGGGCCTCTCGGGCCCCTTCATCCTCCCTTCATCCCGTTCGCCGAAGATGACGGTTGAGCGTGGGGTCCCAGGCCGACCCTCGCTTTGTCGTTGGAGGAAGTCGCCAGTGAACAGTCTCGATACCTCTCGTGGAGAGGTCGGTCACAGTGCCCCTACCTGGATGGTGTCCTGGAGTCCGGATGGGCAGTTTCTCGCCTCCAGCTCCGAGGATGGAACCGCCATCGTCTGGGAGTCCAGCACGGGCCGGGAGCTTCAACGTTTCTCCGGTCACCAGAGTACGGTCTGGTCGGTGGATTGGAGCCCGGACGGTCGCAAGCTCGTAACGGGTAGCGAAGACGCGACGGCGATTCTCTGGGATGTGACTACGGGTAGGCAGGAGCGAATCTTCAAGGGGCACAGTGGGAGTATCTGGGTTGCGAGCTTCAGTCCCGACGCTCAGCTACTGGCCACCGGCTCCTCGGATGCCAGCTTGCGCATCTGGGATGTCGAATCGGGAAGCTGCATCGCAGTCATCGA
This sequence comes from bacterium, assembly GCA_024226335.1. Lineage (NCBI taxonomy): Bacteria > bacterium. Next base: position 228 of record JAAELY010000193.1, on the reverse strand, counting down.
CGACCACCCTCGCCTGATGAAGGACGCCCGTTTCTCACCGGACGGACGCCTCCTGGCAACAAGCTGTGACGATTCCCTGATCCGAATCTTTTCGATTGAAGACTGGAAGCCCATAGCAACACTCAGCGGTCACGAGCATCACGCCAACACCGTCGACTGGTCACCCGATGGTTCCCAGCTCGTCAGCTGCGCGCACGACCGGACGCTGCGCATCTGGGACCTCGCATC
>JAAELY010000192.1 GCA_024226335.1 bacterium | reverse complement strand
GGCTGCGAAGCGCGATGCATCCGCCTGCGCTGCGTCGCGCGACCCTCTGCAGATCTACGGATCTGCGATCGGATCACCCTTCTTGCTCAGGCGGCGACTCCCGCTTCTCGCTCGATTCCTCCCTGTGCAGAGATTCCCTAGGCTGCACTTCCGGAAACCCGATCAACAATCTTCGGCTCTGGGTACGCTCGATTGCCGGATTCCTCGCGTCTCCTGTTCGCGGCGCGCTCATGAGCGCGCAGTTCTTGTGCACGCACTAGAGCGCAGATGATGTGCGGCGTGCGCGCAATAACCATCTCGAACTCGTGACAGCAACGCCTTTCCCTCACCAGGGCCCATGCGCAGCTTGCGCGCATTCGCTTCTGAACGTGCGCCACTTTTGTAGTCGAAACCCGACGATATATACGCTCAACGCCTTTTTTGGGAAGGAAATGCGTATGCGGATTCTATCGCGGCTGTTCGCCGCAATTGCAGTTGTTTTTTGTCTCGGCTTGGCTTCTGAAGCAAGTGCGATCGCAGTTGACGTCGAGCTTCAGCTCCTCGTCGACGTATCCGGAAGTGTAGATTCGACTGAATTCGATCTACAGCGAACTGGATATGCGAACGCGATTCGCAGCCAGGCAGTTATTGATTCCATCCTCGACACATCTGGTGGTCGCATCGGTGCAATTGCCGTGCAGTTCGTCTACTGGTCGGGTGCTGGGCAACAGAAGATCATCAAGAATGCTGGTGGCCAGGAATGGACGCTGATCAACAGTCAGATGAGCGCGAACTCCTTTGGCAACTGGATCGCGATCCAGCCGGGAACCTTCTTCGGACAGACCGCGGTCGGCGAAGCGATCGACTTTGGCGCTGCTCAGTTCGCTGGAAACGGCTACGAAGGTGTCCGCAAAGTGATCGATGTCTCTGGAGACGGAGCGACCAACGATGGCTACGGCATCGAGGGACCCGCTGCCTCGACCAGCGCGGCTCGCGACGCGGCCCTGGGTTCAGGGATCGACGCGATCAACGGCCTGGTCATCCTCAACGAGGAGCCTAACGTCGACCTGTTCTATCTTGCCAACGTGATCGGCGGTTCGGGATCGTTCCTCGAGCAGGTCAATAGCTTCGCGGACTTCGAGCAGGCGGTTCAGGTAAAGTTGGTCCGTGAGATCACCACGCCCGAGCCCGCACTCTCCCTCCTCCTGGGTCTGAGTGCGTTGCTTCTCGTGGCTCGCGGACGCCGCGCCTAGCGCCTCGCAGTCGCCAGATTCAGAAGGCCGGGATCGGATTTCGATCCCGGCCTTCTTTGTCCTGCGACCTGTACCGATTCCGCAACGCGCGTACCGTCGAAATCATTTCGAGCGACGCCGGTGCGGACATCGCGAGACGCCAGAAGACGGCCGACTTCCTGCGAAGGCTCTGTATATCAGCTGATTCGAACTGATACACTTGGCGCATGCTCTACGTGCTTCTGACCGTCCCCGCACTCGCCCTGGTGGTCTGGTTCTGGCGCAGCACGCGTACCCCGTACGGGCCCATCAAACCGGTATTCGGCATCGCGTTCGCACTCGCGGCGATGTTTACCCGATCGCAGTCAGACGAGCAGCGCCGGGCACTCTGGCAGACACTCGAATCCCTCCAGCGCATGCGAGAAGGCTTTGAGCGATTCGGCGGAATCGCCGCTCGACCCGTCGATTTCGAAGGCCGCATCGAAAACCGTCTGATTCCCGGGCCGGGCGGAGAAATTCCGGTTCGCATCTACACACCCCGGGGAACCGGCCCTTTTCCCGTCGTCATCTACTTGCACGGTGGTGCGTGGATCTTGGGAAGCATCGAAACGACCGATGCATTGACCCGATCAATCGCGTTGAGGTCGCAGGCCATCGTGATTTCTGTCGATTACCGAATGGCTCCCGAGCATCCCTTCCCCGCCGCCATCAATGACGTGCGTTGCGCTATTTCCTGGGCCCGCTCGAACGCTGGAGCGCTTGGAGGAATCGAAGCGCCCCTGACCGTTGCCGGTGATAGTGCCGGTGGCAACCTCGCAGCTGCCGCCAGTCTAGCGGATCACAGGGAGGGTGCTGGGTACATCGGCTTCCAGGTCCTGATCTACCCGGTCGTCGACCTTTCAAACACAGACACTGAATCCTATCGATCCTTCGCCAGCGATTACGGACTGACCAAACAATTGATGGACGATTCGATCGAGATGTATGTACCCAATTCCGCGGACCGAACTCACCCGATGATCTCACCCCTTGTTCAAGAAGATCTGACCGACCTGGCGCCCGCTCTGGTCTTGACCGCCGGCTTCGATGTACTGCGGGACGAAGGGCTCGCCTACGTCGAGAAGCTACGCAAGGCCGGTGTCGTTACCCAGCACCGCCACTACCCGACGCTACCGCACGGATTCATCACGATGACCCGCATCTGCCGTGAAGCAGATCAAGCCGTCGATCTACTTTCCAAGGCGATCGCACAACGTCGCAACCGGAAGAGCAGAGAACGGCCTCTTCTCTAGTTCGGGGGTGCGCGAAACTTGCCCCACTGTCGGCGCAGTTTGCGCGGCCAGGCGCGGATTCCGCGCGGGCGTCTTCGGTGCCGCTCCGACATCGATTGAAGGTGGGCCTCGGGATAGTGGCGGGCAACGTTCTCGAGCGCGATCTCATCGAGTTTCGTCGAGGCGTATGTGAACAGAACGTGCAAACCGTTCTCCATACAGCTCTTGCATTGCTCGTGATCCTTCTTGAGCGCCTGCAACTCCGCAAGCGGAATATCCAGATAGGAGCCGAGCGTGTACTTTCTCGGATCATAGACCGTGCAGCAAAGCATCACCCCGCCTTCGCAGTTGATTGCCATCTGCTGATCCCGCAACTTGCAGTGCTCTTCGTCTACGTCGCGCACGACCTCGAGTGCCTTGTCCAGCGGCAGAGCGAGACGAGCAACCACTTCACGATCTTCGTCGGTGAGCTTCACATCGGTTGCATCGGGGTCGGCCAAGGCCAGGACCTTCTCGAGCGGCATCAGATACGCCCAGGCCGGATCGAACTCAAATCCCAGTGATTGCGCGTAGGCAGACATCTGGACTTCTTCTTCGTGATTGCCCAGGTAGCGGTGAAAAGGAACGGCCAGGCGAGTGCTCGCGCGTGCGCGCAGTTTCGCTTCAGCGACCCGTTTCATGTTCTGTTTGACCAGTTCGATGTCACCTTTGCGATGCGTGATCCCGTAGCTCTGCTGGTTGAAGCCCGAAACCGACATCTTCAGGTAGCGCGGATTCGCCTCCATGACGGCATCGATATTCTTCATGATGTTGAAATTCGAGCTGATGCCCGCCGTCAGGCCATGGGAGTTGATGACCTGAATCATCTCTGCGAGGTGCGGATGCAAGAAAGGCTCGGTCCAGTTGTACAGCGCGAAGTCGACTCTTCCATCGCATTCGAGCTTCGCTTTGCTCACGATGCGATCGAGCATCTCAGGCTTCATGAAGCCACGTGGCTGTTTGACTTCGGGCTGGTTTCCAACTGGGCATGACGGGCAGCGCAGGTTGCAGCCGCCAACGAGGTCCACGTTGAATTGCCACTTCGGCTTGGAATTCGCGCTTTGCATTCGTTTTCGAGTCTAGCAGTCTGCCGGACGTCGGTCAGCGGACGCGCCGAATCCAGAAACTCCCCCCACTGGCATCTGGAGGCTCAGATCCTCCGATCCGGAAGGCGGCCCGCAGTTCATCCCGATAGTGCAGCGACATGTAGTGAGCGCCCCAGAGCACCTCGAACGACGAATTCAGGCTCAGAAAAGCCTGGAGGATGTACTGTTCGTTCCAGAAGCGATGCATCCCCAGAACCCATTCCCTTGGATACTCTGCGGGAAGGAAGATGTCGTGCACGTGGACCAACACACCTGGCCGAAGACGCGGCAAGATCTCCAGGAATTCGTATTGGACATCGCTGCCTGTCTTGAGTACATGGCTGGAATCGATGAACAGGATATCTCCTGCTTCAAGGCTTTCGAACTCGTCGAATCCGACCTCCTGCACCGGCTTGGGGATCACGCGAGAAAGGCCTGGGAAGCCATTCCGCAGACGCGCGTCGGGAAATGGTTCAATCGCCACCAACTCGCCGGGTTGGCCGTCCTTCTCGTTTCGCAGCAATGCTTGCGCAGCGAGCAGAGTCGAGTGCCCTGAACCAATCTCGACGAAATGCTTTGGCTTGATGTGGCGCACCATGCCGTAGAGCATCTCTGCATCGACACGTCCAAAGCTGCCGTTCGCCAAGCTGAAGCGATAGGGATCGTCGAGTCGCTCGGTCGGGAACTGATCGTATTCGCGTTTGTATCCGGACTGAATATCCGCAAGTAGTCGGAGTTGGCCGGCATCATTCCAATCGATCCCCACGGTCTCTGACTCGGTCTCCCAGAGCCGTTCGACGAGTGTGTGGGGCTCGGGAATCGGCGAGTAGAAGTGCACGGGAATTGCGTGATACCCGCGCCGTTCCCAGAGAGCGAAAAAGCGCCGATCGCTCATGACCGAAGCCGGTAGGACCCGCGAGAGCAACCGGGCCACGGGACTGCGGTAGAGATGGCGCAGTCTCTTGCGGACCCGGGCCACCTGACGCATGGCCCGTCTCGGGGCCGAATTCCTCGAAAATCGCCTTCTGAGGGCCTCCTGAGTGCGGGTGAGTGGATTTCTTGGCACGGCGCAGAAGTCTAGCAGGCTGCGTTGCCGCTCACTCCCTTCATCGAAAGGGATATGCCGACCGGCAACTCATGTGCAGGCGCTCCTGACGTGATTGTCATCACGAGATGCATTTAGAGGGTACCGAAGAACACCTCGAAATGAGTAGCCCATACCTCCCCCAGAGACTGTCATTCTTCCACCTCCATGACACCGTTCCGCTTCGCGGCCTTGCTCTTGCGGTGACCTTGCTGATGTTCGCAAACATCGCGCACGCGGCTGAGCGAGAAGTAGGATTCCTGGAGCCCACCCAAGCCGGGGAGCGGCGTCTCATGGTCATGTCCAGGTTATCCGGAGACCCCAATGTCGAAGGATATCGCTTCTACTTCGTTCGCGACGATGTTCGGGACCTTGTCGGCATCGATGTGGGTATACCCATGGTGAAGTCCGGGTCGACGGCTCTCAACTGGTTCATGGTGGATGAAGGCATCAATTACGACGTCGAGATGACCGCGTACTCTGTCGTGGACGGGCAGCAGATCGAATCGGATTTCTCAAACCGGCTCGTTGTGCAAAACGCAGACCCGCCAGTCGAAGAGCCCCCCGCAGTTCCCGCCCCAGACCCGCTGCCGCAGCCGAATCCCGAACCAGTACCCGATCCTGGAGTACCCGTTTCGAGCGCCGATCCAGATACCGCACTCTTGCATCACTGGCGTCTCGGCGATGACGCGGGGTTTCCGGGCCGAGACTTCGGCCACGCTCAGAATCTGATCAACGCGGGCGCTGAGATGATCGGAATCTCCGACACAGACATTGGCACGGCAGCCGATGGCTCCTACGTGGACTTCGACGGCGTTTCCGAACGGATGCACAGTCCGGAGAATCAATTGTTCGGCCTATGGGGTACCTGGAGCCTCGCGGCCTGGGTCCGGCCGAGCGCATTGAATCGACAGATGGACATCATCCACATCCAGACCAGCTCCACGAACCTCGCCAACTCGATCACTCTTTCGGTGCACGCAAATGAACCCGATACACCGATCACACTCACGGCCCACGCATCTTCTGGCCAGCTCCTGTTCGACGTCCGTGGCACCGGCGGCCTGCAGTCGGGCGCCTGGACACATCTCCTCGTCGTTACCGACGGCATCCGATTGCGGATCTTCGCCAACGGTATCCTGATCGCGGAGGACACCTTGCTGGTGGCTGGACATATGGATCAAACGCCCCTGCGCATGACGCTCGGCGGCGCACCTGATGGAAGCCATGGATTCCCCGGAAGCGTGCACTCGGTCACTCTCTGGAACACCGAACTCAGCGCTGACGACGCCCTGCAACTCTACAACGACGGCTTCAAGGACTTCGATGTCAATCTGCGCGTACTCGACCTGCCCGCAGAGCCTGACGTGCCCGCTGAACCCGATGTTCCTGCTGACCCGACCGATCCCGTTGTCCCACCCGCAGACGAGGTTTCTGGACTTCAGCCATTGCACTGGTGGCGCCTTGGGCACGACGCAAATGCCTACGGACGCGACTACGGGAACCACGGAAGATTCGCGATCGACGTCGGCGCGAACGCATTCCTGATGACATCCAATGAGATCCGAACCGACGCCGACGGCACCTATGCCGAGTTCGATGGCCGAGGGCGATACTTCAAGAGTCTGCCGAACCAACAGATCGGCATCATCGACGAGTGGACGATTTCGGTCTGGATGCGCCCATCGCATCTGGGGTTGCGAATGGGAGTATTCGAACTGGCCAATCCCTACGGACCTGGAGACAGAATCTCACTCGATTATGCGGGGGATGAGCCGGGTTCTCCGGTAAATCTGAGGATTCACTCTCTTGACGGACGGAAGTTCTACGACGGTCGATTCAGCGCTGGAATCACTCCCGGACACTGGTCCAATATCGTGCTTCGCAGTGAAGCGGGCGTAGTGACGGTATTCGTGAACGGCGTGCAGGTTACCGGACATGCCGTACAGGCACAATCCGGATCGCCGAGTGCCAGTCCGCGAACCGTCATGCTCGGGCTCACGACATCGGCCTACTCGCCATACGCCGGAGGAATTCACTCCATGGCGATCTGGCGGGGTGTTCTGTCCGAATCGGAGATCGTCGATTTGTACAACGGCGGCGAGATGGACCTGGGGCTGATGGATTGAAACGCGAGCGACAACGCGAGCAGAGAAGCAACGAGCAGATTCCTCCAGGGCCTCGACTGAACGGGCACAGGCACCGCGAGCCCTGACGCTCCATCGCAGACCACCTTTCCCGCGACGTCTTCCAGGGCTTGCAGAAACCCTGGGTTCGAGAACAGGCTCCCTCCGTTGTCTCCGAGCGGAATAGTGTCGGTGCCTCCGCAATTTCCGAACGCATGAACGCCGACGATCAGCCCCGTTTCGTCGATGATGGGCGAACCGCTGTTACTTTCACGCGTGTCCAGCTGATAGCGGACGTCATAGGCATTCACGCCACCTCCGACGCTCGGCCCTGTGTCCGACTGCAAGACACCATTGCGTTCGGGTTCGTCGTCGAGACCGAAACCCGATACCGTCACGACACGTCCCGCATCATTCGCATCGAAACCGCAGGAATACTGTGCGAGACAGTTCTCCCCCGGATTGCGCACGCCATTTCCTTCTACGGTCGCAATGGCCCAGTCGTGCCCCGCCAGGAACGGGCTGCCCAATACGACTTGCGCCTGGTTCGCGTCAGAAACGAGGAATTGATCCTCCGGCAAGGGCATGGCGACGACCCCGCCCACGGACGGAGGGACATTGGCGTGGATCGACCATGGATAATCCAACGCAATCGCGACATGCCCGGCCGTCACCAGTTGATTGTCGGAAATCATGAAACCCGTGGCCCAGCGACCGTCAGCTCCGATCATGCGTACGATGCAGGGGGCCGGGGTTTGAACGAGAATGCGATCGTCGCTCGTTCCACAGATCGCGCGCGGAAGCAGGGGTGGCCCCCCCCTGGCTACCGACATGCAACTCTTCTGTCGCGATCCCCGCGCTTACGCCTCCCGGCTCCAGAACCAGGCTCAGATCCAGTACCCCGGCGCCCCACATCGCCGATAGGATCCGACCGTCCGCTGGCACATCGGCGGCGCGAATCACTTGCACCTGTCCGCTGGCACCGGCAATTTCGAGCCTCCCGTCTTCAACCAGAGAGACGTTCGAAAAACGGATGCGGATCCAGTCGGCACCCTCGACCTCGATCCGCTCGTGGAACACGACTTGCTCGGTGTCGTCTGGATTGGACATGGGTCCGCTGGAGACCTCATAGGGAACGACGTCTACCTGCCCCACGGAAGCGAGTTGCGCACGCGCTGCATCTGGTGCGACCTCCATCAGAAGAACGAGCACCAGGATGAACCTGTAGCAACTGCAAAACGAGAAGGGCACACGCAACTCGAGTCAAACCGGACTCACCAACCCCTGCAACACAAAGTCCAGTTTACGCGAACCCGAGCCATCGGGAAACGCCAAACTTCACGATCCGATGCAGTCTTCAGTATCGTTAGTTGCGTACTTGCCGGCTACTTGCACGGTCCGGCGAAACGGCCCTTCCAGGTGATATCAATCTCGATGGGAGAACCGGCCATGTCGATGCGGCTCACCATCTTTCCGGTGACCGAATCTCCGGTCGAGGTCATCTCGCCACTGCCTTCCATCGGAGGGCCACCCATGGCGTTGGAGCACAGCATCTTCCACTTCAGCGTCTGGCCGCTCCGGGAACGCTCTTGAATCTTGCAGTCCCCACCCTTGGTCATTTCAGCAAGTGGATCAAATCGGTCATCTTTTATGCATTCGCTGGAGCGGCCGGTCTTCGGCTCCGGCATCATCGACATCACCGAAGTCGTTTCAAAATTCCACAGCCCCTTCTTCAATGTGATCTGATCCGCGGCCTGAGCCGATACCGGAAGACCGCCCAGGGCCAGAAAGGCGGCGATTGCGGACGCGCAAAGCACGCGCATCACCGGGTTCGAGAGCGCAGACATTTCTTCCCTCCGAGGAGTTTCGGACCCGCTACTCTAGCAGGTCGGGGAAAGGCCCACTCGCGTTGACGCGCGGCGTCTTTCGCTCGCGAACGACGTTCCTGGAATCTTCTGCATCCTGCTTGCATGCATGTCCCGAGAATCCAGAGTATGCTGTAGGCCGAATGAAGAGAACGATCGCAAGGCTGATGCTGGCCTCCAGGGGATGGGCGTCCGAAGGATCACCACCCGCGACGGCCAAGTACGTGATGATCGCAGCGCCTCACACGTCGAACTGGGATTTTGTCTACCTGGTGGCGCTGGGTTGGCTTCACGGCCTGGACTTCTCGGTCATGATGAAGCACAGCCTGTTTCGCGGGCCTCTAGCCTGGCTCCTGCCGAAACTGGGCGCAATTCCGATTCGACGGGATCGGCGCGCGAACATGGTCGAGCAGATGGCCGATGCGTACGCGGAGCGCGATGAACTCATCCTGATCGTGCCGGCCGAAGCGACCCGCAGCCCAGCGGAGTACTGGAAGTCCGGTTTCTATCAGATTGCCCGAGCAGCAGATGTTCCGGTCGTCCTGGGTTTCCTGGATTTCGAACGTCGCCGTGGAGGCTTTGGGCCCGAGCTCCGGCTGACCGGCGACGTCAAGGTCGACATGGACGAGATCCGGAAGTTCTACACGGACATCAAAGGCAAGCACCCGCAGAACTTCGGCCAGATCCGCTTGAAGGAAGAGAACGAGCCGCTCTGATCACTCGACCAGACGGACCGGGATCTGATCCAGAACCGAGCGCAGCAAGCCGACCAGTTCCTCCTCGTCGGGCGTATCCAAGGGTCGACCCCAGCCACGCGCCATCGAGTTATTGAACTTGAGAGCTCCCATGCCCGGGATTTGCTTGCATTGGGTTGAGTCCGCTCCCAGATCGTAGAGCATGATCGGGGTGATCGACAGGCCTTCTGCCTCGGCGGCGCCCGCAGCCGCGATGACGCCCGCTTCGGTTCCGCCCGGTGCGTGCCCCCCATTGCCAAAGGTCGGGCAAGGCACTCCGTCACTAACGATCACGATCGAACGCTCTCCACCACAGGTCGAGTCGTTATTGGCAAAGAGTTCGCGCGCCTCGTTGATACCCATGGCCTGATCTGTTCCATCGCAGCTCTTCTTGTGCTCACCGGGAAAGATCTGAGCCACGTTTGCCTGTTTTCCTTCGCAGTGAATGACATCGGAGTCGATCAAGGCATCCAGTTCTGATCGCGACTGTGGGAAAGGACTGAGTGGCGCCAGAGTTCGGCTCTCGGCCGCGAAGATCACCAGACCGAGCCTGTCTCCTGGAAGAGTGTTGGATGCCATGACGTCGACGAATGCGTGAAGGGCTTCCCGCGCGTCGGCGATCTCTTCCGTAAAGGAAATCGTCACGTCCTGTACCAGGACGATCTCTCGACAGCCCACACTCGCAACGGAACGCGCGAGGACATCTGCGTTATCGGATCCGATCGCCGACCCCAGCGCCAGCGGAAGCCGCCCGGCACCCGAACCGGCGGTGCGACGCGCGGTCACCTGCAGGGCCGGCGCCAGAGTGATTCCCCCGGGTGTAAATACGCGGCCCACGTAGTCGTAATCGCCCATTACGACGTCACTGGAGGCCAGTTGCACACCGCCATTGAGCACTCGGTTCCTCTCCGCAACGCGCACCGCGGCCGCGCGCGCATCGAGCATGGTACCGCCCGCTCGCAACACCTGCATGCCAGCGAGGGCTCCCGCATCCGATGCACTCGCCAGTTGGGTGCGCGCTACGTAGATCTGTCCAGAGTCGATGGCGATCGAGGCAAAACCGACAATCACCAGAATGCTGGCCACGACCCAGATGAACACCGAGCCTTCTTCGCGACGTGTACTCTTCATGCTTCTATTCCCGCCTACTGCAGCCACAGACGCTCATCCAAGGCTGCGTCGCGCTTTGCTCTGGGTTTTGCCACGGACACTTTGGTCTTCGGCTTCTTGGGGACCGCGACCGGAGCCGGTTCCGGAGTGGGTTCCCACTTTCCGTAGAGTTCAAGCTGGGCTGCGTGCAGGTTCTGAAGAACCGTGAGGCGATCCCCTCTTCCCGAAAGCAGAGCCTGCTCGTAGTGCTCGATCGCCTGTGCGAACTCCCCGTTCATCGAGAGCACATAACCCAGATTGTTGATCGCTGCGTCCGTATCCGCCTTTTCGAAGGCGTCTCTTGCCTGGGCATACTGGCCGAGTCGACCGTGGGCCAGACCCAGATTGTTCAGGAACGCGAAATCCCCTGGACGACGACGCAGTGCGCGTTCAAAGCTACCGACCGCTGCACCGAACTCACCGTCGAGCATCTGTGAGGTGCCGAGGTTATTGAGAGTATCTGCATTGCCCGGCTCGAGTTCGAGCGCCTGACGGTAGTGCCCCTGCGCTACGCTGAACTCTCCGAGTCGATCGTAGATTACGCCGAGCGCCGCGGCCGGTCGGCCCGTCGTCGCGCCGAGTGAGATTGCACTTTCAAGAGAATCGCGAGCAGGCTCTACATCGCCCAACACCATCTGGGCCAGACCCAGTCCGGTGTAGGCATCTGCCGAGTTCGGATCGCTTTCAAGAAGTTGCTCGAAGATCATCTGCGCGTGCGCCGGATCGTTCTCGAGATGCATGAACGCCAGGCGTTGGCGGGGAGCGCTACTTCCCGGCTCCAGGCCCAGCGCGCGAATATAGAGCAGTGCAGCTTCCGAGACCTTGTTCTGATCGCGCCGCTGATCGGCCTGTGCCATCAGTTCTTCGAAGCCCACCTCCGGTTGGGCGGGCTCCGCCGCTCTCGCCGCCTCAAGCGCCTGCTGGCGCTCCAAAGCGGCGGGGAAGCCATTGACCACTTCAGCCGAATTGAACGATGCGCAACCGGCAAGTTCGGCACTGAAGATCAGCAGGCCAAGAGCAACGCAGCGCTGCGTGATCCGAGTGGAAGAACTGAACTTCAGCATATGGTCTCCAGGTTCGTTTTTGGCCTATTCAAAGGCCTTCATGATCTGCATGATTCCGGGTCCGATGGTCACGATCAGGGTCGCCGGGAAGATGAAACACGCCGCAGGCACCAACATCTTCACAGGCGCCTTCTGCGCCAGCTCCTCGGCAGCCAGGAGCCTTGCGTGACGCATGGCCTCCGAGTGGACACGGAAGGTATCTGCGAGATCCGTGCCGAACCGTTCCGTCTGGATCAGCATGGCGACAAACGAACTGATATCGGCAACTCCCGTGCGTTCTGCGAGTCCGCGAAGTGCATGCGAATTGCTCTTGCCGGCCTGCGTCTCGAGCACGACGAGCCGGAATTCCGAAGCGATCGTCGGATTGCTCTGGGCGAACTCAGTGGCCACACGCAAGAGAGCGGCAGAAAGGCCGAGTCCGGCCTCCAGACAGACGACCATCAGATCGATCACATCAGGCAGACCGCGCTGGATGTCCCGCTGACGGCGACGACGCTGCTGGTCGACGAACATTCCGGGCAGCACGAATCCCAGCCCTGCAGCCCCGGCGAGTGCGCCAAACATATGAAGGTTCTCCATGCCCCAGGTAAGCGGCGTGGTCAGAACGATCGTGCCGAGAAACAGTGTCAGCGCCACGCGACTGCCCATGTACACGGACAGAGCGGAGGGTCGGCGGTAACCCGCCTGAATCAGGCGTAGGCGGACGCTTCCGTAGCCCTTGCCGTCCGGGCGCCCTGCCTTGCCTGCAAACTGAGTCGCGAGGGCCGCGAGGCCCTCGCGAAGGTCCCGCCGTTCGCTCATCTCTTCAGGATCTCGCGCGATGTCCACCCCCGAGGCATCGTGCAAGCGCAGAAGACGACTGAGCGCCGGCGTCTTCTCGGTCATCGTCAGAATTCCGAGAGCGACACACATGAATGTTAGGAATACGAGTGACAGAATAGGCAGCATTTCAGCTTCTCCCGACTAGTACTTGACAACGCCGAGGCGACGGCACATGAGCCAGCCTGCGGTCACGAGGAATACGCAGATACCGATCATCGTGTGACCGGCCGGTGTCTCAAAGAGCGGGGCCATATAGTCTGGATTGACTCCGCTTACCGCGAAGACCATCACGATCGGAATGACCGCGAGTGCGTTCGCCGTCATATTGATCTGAGCCAGCAAGCTCTTGACCTTGGCGAAGAAGCGCAACCGTTCGCGGATCATGGTCGCGATGCTCTCCAGGATTCCCGCCAGATTTCCGCCCGTTTCTCGTTGAATCATCACCGCATTGATGAAGAACGGCATATCTGGATGGTCGATGCGATGCGCCAGATTGTGCAGCGCATCCCTCAGATCCATACCAAAGGCAACTTCTTCGGCGACCCGAGCGAATTCGGTACCCATCGGGTCCGGCAACTCCTCGCCCACCAGGTGAAATCCCGAACGCATGCTGTGTCCAGAGCGAAGGCAGCGGCAGAGCAACTCCATCGCTTCCGGAAGCTGCTTGTCAAAGGCTGCCATTCGGCGACGTCGGCGTACCGCGATAAAGACAGTCGGCAGAATACCGAGACCGCTCAATGCAAGGCCGCGAATCGGATCGCGCAAGATCAAGAACCCGACTGCAAACCCACCGCCGCCCAGAAGAGCGGTAAGCAGGAGATACATGCGCATGCTCAATGGCATTCCGGCGCGATACAGGAAGAGTTCGAGCTTGTCCTTGAAAGGCACGCGACTCGGTCCGTCCGAAGTACCGCGGTCGACCATGATCGTGCGACCTTCTTCGCTGAGATCTCCGGCTGGCAAGTGGTTTGCGAAGCGACGCAGGCGCTCGCTCGCCTCCTTGTTCCGCTGACGCTTGCTACCGAAGAATAGCAGGTAGAGGCCCTCGAGCAGCATGACCAGCGTCAGAAAGACGAGGACATAAACGATAGGTTCCAGCTTGTGCATCAGAGTGCCGTCCCACTAATCGGGTTATTGAATATCGACTGGGGCAGTTCCTTGCCCGCCTCGCGGATCTGCTTGCAGAATTGGGGCCGAATTCCCGTCGGCACCAACTTGCCGATGATCTTGCCGTCGGGACCGATTCCCTCGCGCTCGAAGCGCAGGATCTCGGACATCGAGACGACATCGCCCTCCATTCCGGTGATCTCCATCAGGCTTTCCAGCCGTCGCGAACCGTCGCTCAAGCGCGTGACCTGGGCGACCACCTGAATGGCCGAGGCAATCTGTTGCCGTGCGATCCGCTGCGGAACGTCGAGACCGGTCATGGCGACCATGGTCTCGATACGCGTAATGGCGTCGCGCGCAGAGTTCGCGTGGATCGTGGTGAGCGAGCCATCGTGGCCCGTGTTCATGGCCTGAAGCATGTCGAGCGCTTCCGATCCGCGCACCTCACCGACGATGATTCGATCCGGTCGCATACGCAGCGAGTTGATCACCAGATCACGAGCAGCAATCGCGCCCCGTCCTTCGACGTTGGCCGGGCGGGTTTCCAGGCGTACGACGTGCTCCTGCTTCAACTGAAGCTCCGCCGAGTCCTCGATCGTCACAACGCGCTCGTTGTCCGGAATGAAGCCGGAGAGCACATTGAGCAGCGTCGTCTTTCCGGCACCCGTGCCGCCCGAGATCAAGACATTGAGCCGTGATCCGACAATCGCCCTGAGCAGGTCAACGGCACCCTCCGTCAGCGTTCCGAAACCCACCAGGTCCTCGTGCGTGAGCGGATCGACGGCGAAACGCCGAATCGAGAGTTTCGGACCATCGAGAGCTACCGGCGGAATGATCGCGTGGACTCGCGAACCGTCGGGAAGGCGGGCATCGACATGCGGAGTGAGTTCGTCGATGCGACGCCCCACTCCCGAAGTGATCTTGTCGATGATGCGCATCAGGTGCTCATCGTCCTTGAATCGAGCACATACCTTTTCGAGCTTTCCGCACCGTTCCACATAGATACGATCGAATCCGTTGACCAGAATGTCGCTGATCGTCGGATCCTGTAGAAGCGGCTCGAGCGGTCCTAGACCGAAGACCTCGTGCTGGATCTCCTCGACGACCTGCTCCATCTCTTCTCGAGTCAGCGGAGTCTTCTCGTCCGCGAGGATCTTGCGCGTAACCATGGCGATCTCGCCTGCAACCCTGTCCTCACTCACACACCCCACCTGGGTCAGGTCGATGTAGTCGAAGAGCTGATTGTGCACGCGGGACTTCAGTTCCTGGTGCTCCGTTTCGTCCTTTGTCTGATCGAGCGTCTGGACGGGTTCCGGTGCCGGAACCAGCGCGATCTGCGGCTCAACCGCTTCCCCGAAGAGCTTATTCAACAGTGCCATTGGTCAACCCCTTTACGGTGTCTCTGAAATTTGTGAATCGCGTGCCAATGCGGCGCACGAAGGACTTGGAACGCTCGATCTCGATCTGACCGAGGTTGAACCACTCGTAGACGTAGCCAGCAAGACGCTGGAGCGATACGTCCAGCGGGCTGCCCGGCGCGACTTCTCGGACCAGTCTTCCTTCATTGATCCCGGCCAGAGCCACTTCGTAGGCGCTTGGCACGTTGGCGTCGGGCTTTCGGCCCAGAACCTTTGCAAATTCCGCTCCACCCAGGCGCGCGTTGTCACCGCGATTGACGATGACGCGAATCTGCTCTTCATCTGCACCGAGTCGCTGCAAGAGCTTGAGACGCTCTCGAGCGTGTGTCAGCGCGGGAACCTCCAGCGAAGTGACCAGCAAGATCATGTCGGCCAGATCGAGCGCTTTGAGCGAGACGTCGCTCCACTCCTGTGGAATATCGAGCACGACCCAGTCGTACTCGCGCCGCAAATAGCGAATCATGCGTTCGATGTGCGCAGGCTCGATAAGCGCGGCGTCTTCATACTGCTGGGGTGCGGAGATGATCGAGAGGCCGGTCTTGTGCTCCGACGAAACACGACGCAGGAAATCCCCATCCAGGTTGTCGCCTTTGCGCGCGACATCGGCCAGATTGTAGGGTGGAGTGAGGTCGAAGTAGATGCCGACATCACCCTGATAGAGTCCGAGGTCAACGACGGCGACGCGATCGCCGATATTCTGCAGGCCAGCGGCCAGCTCGCATGCGAGCAGTGTGGTGCCGACCCCGCCCTTGGCTCCCGTCACGGCAATCACGCCGTGAGCTTCCTGAAGACCCGAGCAGCTCTTCTCCAGTTCCTCGAGAATCCCGTCCAGTTCATCAATCTCGCGATCGGCGATGAACGCCTCCGGGCGCAGGCGCATTGCGCGAACTAGCGCTTCGGAGTCGTCTCTGGAACCACCGAGAAGCAATGCAGGCCTTGGCTCGGGGAGCCGTTCCAGCAACTCGAGAAGCTCCAACGGCTTCTCGCCCAGCTCGACGTAGATCGCGTCGAAGCGAATCGTACCGAGCTGCTTGACCAGCTGAGCAATTCCCTCGGGCTTTTCGACGAACTGTACCCGCCCAGATCCCACAAGACGCTCTTCCATCCGAGAACGGAAGGCGGGATCTTCTACGTAGAGCAGTATGGCCAGGCCTGACATTGTTACGGCTTCTCCTGTCTTATCGGTTGCTGCGGAGGCTGCGATCCCGGACCTTCTTGTCCTGGGTCTCGGCCCTCTCGTTGCGGTGATAGTTGTCCATCACACCCGCTGCGGTCGGAGCATCGATCCCGCTGACCGGGCGTGTATTTCGCTCACCGGCAGTCGGATCCGCGATCATCCGCTGAACGGCTTCCCGCTGCGAGAGACCCATGTGGAGTTCGACGTTGCCCTTTCGAACCATGTTTCCGCTGTAGCACCCCATGCTGAGAGCAGATGCCAGCAGCAGAGCCAGTGCCAGATTCGTGCGCTTCATTACTCGCCTCCATTCGGCGCCGGAACCGCAACGCGGTAGCCGAAGTCGCCGATCAGTCCGCCCGCTTCGGAAACGGGCGCGTCATTCTTGAAGATGCTCGAGGTCGTCGGTGCGTTCGGATCCGTCATCGGATGCCGTCCCTCGATCTGGCCCAGGACATAGAACTCGTAGTCGGTGGGATCGATGTAGTGATCTGTCGGAAGCGCAATCCGGCCCGGGCCTAGCGGCTTCACCAGGCGCGGAGTCACGATCAACATCAGCTCGGTCTGGCTCTTCTCGAAGGCCTGACTGCGGAACAGCGAGCCGAGGATCGGAACCTCACCCAGACCGGGGATCTTGTTGACCATGGTCGTAATGTCTTCGCGAAGAAGGCCCGCGATTGCGAACGACTGTCCGTCCGCCAGCTCTACGCCAGTCGAGGCGCGGCGAGTACGGAAGGCGGGCACCGTGGTACCGCTGACCGTCGTACCGAAGTTGAAGTCAGGCTCACTGACCTCAGGAGCTATCAGCAGATGGATGCGATCCGGCGACAGCACGGTGGGCGTGAACTCTACGTTCACACCAAACCGCTTGAAGATCACCGTCACATTGTTCACACCCGTGCCGCCCTGGACGACTGGGATCGGAATCTCACCACCGACCAGGAAGTTGGCCATCTCACCACTGCGCGCAACCAGAGTCGGCTCGGCGAGGATCTTGCCCAGTCCTTCGACTTGCAGCGCCTCGAGGAACAGGTCGCCTCGGAAGTCGCCTTTCAGGAGAGTTCCTGCAAGCGTGATGCTGTCTCCGACCGTCGACAGTCCCGTCGTTCCATTCAGGCTCGTCAGGGCATCCAGGAAAGAGAACACGGTGAAATCACCCGTGCTGGAACTTCCATTGGAGAACGCTCGAAAGTTCGCACCCATGTTCTTCTTCAGGGTGCGGGACACTTCAGCGATCTTGACCTCGAGCATCACCTGATGATTTCCGCCGACCGACAGCATGTTGATGACCTGTGGTTCGGTATCGACAGTGTTGGTCTTCGCACCGGGGTCAGTCGTAGCGTCGTTCGAGCTCTTCGCGAAGAAAGCGGATGCCACCTCTTCCGCCTGCTCGCTGGCCGAGATACTCGCGACGGTACCGCGAAGGACGATCGACTCACCGGCCATGTCCACACTCACGTCACTATTGCCCAGCACGCGCTGGATCTCGCGCACCACCTGGGCCTGGACCGCACCGACGTGGACGTCGATAGCGGACTGGATGCGTCCCTGACGGTCCCAGATGATCATGTTCGTATCACCCACGGACTTGCCCACGATCTGTACTTCGCGGGAGCCGTGCATCACGAAATCCGCGACCTTCGGATCGCCGACGGCCACGCGCTTGACGGCGAAACTCGGCTTGAGCACTACGGTCTTGCCGCGTTCCAGCTCGAGCCGCTGGTGCATATCGTCACCGCTCTTTGCACCCTCCACCACGACAGTTCCGTCATTATTCGGCGTCAGGTCGACCTGAGCCGAAGCGAAGGGCGCACTGAAGAGCCCGATTGCGGTAAGCAGGGCCAGGTAACCCAGCGCCCGGCCCGCATGTGCAAGAGAGCTGCTCATGCTGATGCTGCCCTGACTATGTGTGTATTCTCGAATCATCGTTCCACCTTCATCAGATGAGAGTTGATTTCTGTAGCCGCGAATCACAGCGAATCCTTCGAGCGCGAAGAGCCGCGAACGGTCTCTACGCTGTTGCCCGATCGCCGCGTGCCGCGATTCACGAGATCGCGCACCGTGACGCTATTCGTCCGCACCGATGCATCGTCGGCCGGATTCCTCAATGCGAGCTGCAGCGTGCCATTGGCCACCGCGTAAGCCAGCTTCTGCGATTCATTCGGGTCGACCTCCAGCGTCACGACACTGACGATTTCCGCCTTGCCGCGATCCGCCTTCTCGAGGGTCTGATCAATCGCGAGTACGCGAAGGTCCTGCAAGATGATGTGCGACTCGGGAACCGGCTTGTGGAAGTCCACACGTCGGACCGTCGCCAGCACATCGACGTGCGAACCGGGCTTGATGAAGCCTGCGACACCGACTACGGCATCGACCTTGACCGACATGGCTCGGTGATTTTCGGAAATCAGCGGTGTCAGTCCAGCATCCGACCCGACCGGCAGAAGCGCCGACTCGAGCACCGGCTCGCCTTCGATCAGAGCTCGGCGCAGCACGCGCGAGTTCACGGCGTGAGGTGCGCTCAGCGTACCAGGAGGAAGATTGTCCTTGGGCCAGTCGACCACATCGACCTGGCGCGCGGCGAGTTCGACACCGGCGGGCAGGCCCACTGCGGCAACGACTACCGGAATTGTCTGTACTCCCGCAATTTCACCAGGCATCTGCGCGTGCAGCCAGCTGCGGGTCAGAATGACCGCCAGCACACCGCACAGTGCGGCGACTCCGAGAAACAGGATTGCGCGTTGATTCTTCATCTCTACCCTCTTATTGATCAGGAGTTGTTCAGACTTCGTTTCGCATCACCGATTCGCCGACGAGATTCACCGAGTTGGGAATCCCGCCGATGCTCGGCAGTGCAATGAAACTATTGGTGTATGTGACGCGAACCGTGCTCTCACCGGCGCTACAGGCTCCGGTCACGGTCGTCGAGAGGCTCCCGGGCGTCATGCCAAACTGGGTGCCATAACGTGCGATGACGGTATTGACCTCACCGGTCACCGTTCCAGCATCGCAGTTGATTCGATACAGACTCGCCTCGCGCGCGCCTTCACGCGCGGCATTCGAGACCACCTGGAAGCGGGCGAATGCGAGTCCCATCTCGAGGATTCCGAACAGAAGAAGCATGAGTAGCGGGAGCACGATGACCATCTCGAGCATCGCAGCGCCTTCTTCTCTTTTCATGCGGGAGTTCAGGCCCATGGGGTCCCCCAGATGTTGAAAGCTATGACAGACAGACCGATCGAAACGCCGAACGGCATGCTTCCAGAAGCAGCACTTCCGGGCGCCGGCGGCAGATAGGTAAACTTGTTCGTGGCGCGGAATGCGCTAAAGCTCGCGGCCCAACGCATGAGCATGTCGCCGAGTCCTCCGCGAATGCCCACGACGAGCAGGGCGATCGCGCCGCCGATGAGCACCATCCAGCCGAGCAGCGAGAACGCAATCTGGGGGCCCCAGAGAGCGCCCAGTGCCATGATGGCTTTGACATCCCCAGCACCCAGAATGCGTGCTGCAAATGCAGGAAGGAGCAGCCCGAAGGCCACGCCCGCGCCCGCAAGACCCGAGAGCAGACCCGAAACGCCTCCCAGCCATGTGCTCGCAGCGAGTGCGAGCGCGATGCCGGTAAACGTCAGAAGATTCGGGATCCGTCCACGGAGTACGTCTTGTTGGACGACCAGGCACAGGAAGGCCGCTGCCCATCCGAAGACGGGCAGCGGCTCAACACGACCAGACCAGTTGAGACCGAAGGCCAGAGCCACTGCTGCGAGCACCGAAAGGAGCCCGTAGCGCGCGGTCGGCGCGGTCTCCGCAGTCGTATCAGCATTCAGAGTCATCATTTCCTGGTCTGGTTGGTGCAATTTCGGGAACTTCCTAGAAGGTGATCCCGCGGAGTTTGCCGTTGACGAGTCCGAACACGAACTGCCACGCACCCACGAGCGCAACGGCGAACACGACGGCGACGATCGCCCACTCCAGCATTTCCATTCCCTCATCCTCGCGGATGAAACGATTTACGAGCTTCAGCATTTGATTTCCCCTAGATAGATTTCACGACACGACAGGAATCAGACCAACTCTCATCCCCATGCCTGGCGGCACTCCACCGAGGCGAATTACTGAGTTGCAACGAGTGGGCCAATTCCAGCCTGCGGTTACCTGGCCGGAGTGAAACTCCGTCGTGGCGGGGTCTTGGAAACGCCGCTGCACGCAGATTGCGATGGACTGAAGTCGACGGCTCTACACATCCGGGAAACTTTTGTTCCCCAGTTGCGCGCGAGTGGAAAGGTTCTGCTGGCCAGGATGGGTAGTCTTCTTCCGTTCAGGTCGGGCAACCCGGCCCTTAACGCAGAACGACCCCTCGAGATCAAAGGATCTCGAGGGGTCGTTCCCCGACTCTGAGTGTGGAACCCCTAGCCGACTTCTCCCAGGACCAGATACAGAGCCCTGCGAACCCCGGTATCGGTTTCGACGTAGGAGAGCAGCACATCGTCACCTGCACTGAACGCCGAAAGATCGGCGACCGCGGACGGCACATCGTAGGTAACACCGCCCAGCATCACCGTACCCGAAGCCGCGTTCACGACTTCGAGAAGCCCCGTGACCAATCCGTCCTCGACCTCGACCGAATCGACTATGGCCGCTGTCGCAAGCGTTGCGGGCACCGACAGCACCCCCATCGTCAAGACGAGCAGCAGAATATTGATTGTCTTCATATTCATTTCCTCTCTCGTTCCATCCCCTAGAAGCGCTGCCGCCAGTAAACATTGCTGAAAGGCGGTGGTGGATCGGCGGGGACCGGCAGCTTCAAGACCTCTCCGAGCGAGGTCTGCCCAACCAGTTCCACGATCATGTTGCCATTGGAGTCTCGTGACACCGAGACTCGCGGGTCGGTCGGGGCCCCGTTGCCCAGCTTGACCGAACGTGCGGTTCCGCTGCTCAACGCTCCCGTACCATCGCTGATGCCGAAGATGTAGACGTTGGACTCGCCGACTGCGTTGCAGATATCGGTTCCAGAGTTGTCCGGAACATAACTCAGTGCCAACGTCAGACCCGAGAACACGATGTGGTTGACGATGAACTTCTCACCATCAGGCACCTTGATATAGTAACCGTCATCATCGGGAGCATTATCCGATGTCAGGGTCGTGATATCGTTTATACCGCGGATAGTTCCGCCAATCGTCTGGTAGCCCTCGCTGATTTCCACATCGAACGCCCCGCTGCCGATCGGAACGCGATCCCATATCACCCAGAAACGGTTGTTGTCGTCATAGAGGCCCTCGAGCGTCGCCGGCGAGGAAGCCGCCCCTTCGTACTTGAGATCCGTGCGTTCTCCGCTCGCGAAAGCGAGAAGCAACTTACTGTCGACGTAGGTGGCAATCGGCGGGAAAAAGATGCTGTGGTAGTGGTAGTCGTCGTTGCCATCGCCGTCGATATCACCCACGTTGGCCGCGGGAGAGGAGAAGTAGATACCGGCGGGCCAGACGGTCGAGTCCACGAGGCCGTCCAGATCCGCATCCTCACCTTTCTCGCTGATATCCCACTTCCAGAGCTGACCTCCCAGGTCACCGATGTAGACGACATCCGCCAGGCCATCCTGGTCCAGATCCAGCACTCCCGGAGTGCTGGCCAGCGAGTACTTCATCTTGCTGAGGGTCGAGTCATTCGGGTCGTAGGCAACCTTTGCCAGCACGTCCCCCGTATCTGCCGCGAGCATGAAGATCGCCTTGCTCGATGTGGTCCAGTTCGCATCGTTCGGATCGGATCCGAACGTGCTCAAGTTGGGATCTGCCTTCGAATCGTAGCCTCCGCCGACAATCACGACCCACTGCTCGCGACAGTCACCGTCATCGCTACTATCCCGACCGCAGTAGTCACCAACACCTGTACTGGCCTTCATCCTCACGCGCGTGATGATCGGCTCGGACCAGGTCTCACCCAGCGGTTCACTCGTGTCATCGAATTCCCACATCAGTTTGGGATACGGGCCGTGGGGCCCGACCACGGTCGCACCTGGATCCGTCACGTCCAGGGCGAGATACCCGGCCCCGCCCTGGCGCATTCCGGTCACCAGGAGAGTCGTCCATTCACTGCCTTCTTTCGTCACGTCGACGCTGCTACTGGGCACCCAGATGTCCGCTGCCGCCGGGCTGCCGTCTACGTAGTAGTTGGCGCGCGGCGAGTTGCGGGGGATCATCTTTACCGAGTCGAGCATGAAGCCCGGAACGTAGCCAAAGACCTCCTGGCCATTGCCCAGGTCGTAGTAGCCCGACTCCGTCTCGGGCGTCGAGGGGTTGTCGCCCAGGTTGAACGAACCCCCATTAAAGGCGTGCAGGAAACCATCGTTGGCCCCGGCGAAGATACGACGATCCCTGGCCTTTTGCGCGTAGAGGAAGGTACCCGAGAGATCTTCCGGACCAAATCCGTCCTCGTCGTGCAATGCGCTTGGAGGGGGACCCACGCTGATCGGATTGGAGTGGAAGATGTCACCCAGAACGAAGGAACGCTTTTCTGCCGTATCGGTGTCTCGGTCGTCATCGAAGGCATCCGTCCCTATCATGTAATCGACGATTCCGTCCGTCAGCGTTTCGGTCGTGGCAAAAGGCACGGCCGGATCGTTCGGGTAGGAGGTGAGCTCTCCATTCGTCACTCCAAGATCGGCCGCGGCGATGTTCGCGGTACTGAAGGCCGTCCGCGCAGAAGACTTCGTCGTGTACAGACTGCGCGTCGGATGCGAGACGCTTGCTAGTTCGTCTCCGGCATCCCAGAAGGGGAAGCGCGGCTCCAGAAATAGATTCGTGCTGATATCCAGAGCCGCATTGCCGTTCTTGTCCACGACCAGGAGGTCTGGCGTCAGACGGTAGGTCTGCAGGTGACCCTTCCAGGAAGGTTTGTTACTGGGGATGAAAAACGCCGTATAGAACCCGTCACCGAATGCGGAGCGACTTGCAGGTACCGTAGCGGAGGTCAGCGATGACGATTTCTCGATAATCGAAAGCAGGGCCGCCTCGAGATCCGCCTGCAACTGATCGGCATTCGCAGTCGTGAAGTAGTCCCCCTGCCCGTTCATTCCGGTCTCGTCGAGCAGCGGATGGTCGATCGTGAAACCCACCGAGTAGGTATAGATGCTCTGATCGTCTTCCATGACGGAATCGTCGATCAGATCGTTATGAGACAGGTAGTAGGCCACGTCGTCCAACCAGTCGCTACCCGAGTTGCTCGAATACGGGAGCACGTAGTTGGTCGGCGTACGACCGCTCCAGGCATCAGGAGACTCATTGGTATCACCATCCGCATTTCCGATCGTGGAGGTGAAGTCTCCGCCATGATGGATGTTCAGGTCGTTTGTCGGCGCCCCGTCCGTCATGACCACCACATAGGCCGATCGACAGGTCGAGTCGAGCGGGCTGTCAGGCACTGAACCAGTGGCATCGTTGCGATTGTAGGCGGAGTAGTCACCGAGCTCGTTCGAGCCCACGTAATAGCGGCCGATATCTACAAGTGATTCACTGAGCGGTGTTCCACCATTGGGATAGGTCGAGGTATAGCCCGTAGTCGTCGTATCATCGAGACGCGCGAAGATGTCGTTACGACTACCGTCTTCGGCGGGAACCAGCACATAACCACCGTTGCTGTTCAGCTCAAACCGGGCCAGCCCAAAGTGGACACGATCTGCAAGTCCAGGTGTGTTGATTCCGTCGATCAGCCCCTTGATGGCGTCTTTCGCGGCTCCGATGCGGTCCTGAGCCGGGAGTGTCAACTGGTTCCCCGCATGCATCTGCTGAGCGATCCAGTGCAGGTAGTTGCGCTGCCAGTCCGTGCTGTGGCGCGGACCATAGTCAGGCAATTCCAGATAGGTTCGCGAACCCGCGACCCAACAGGTCCAACCCGTCGGGGCATTCGTGCAGCCACTCGGCATGTTTTCGCAGTAATACGATTTGTTGCCGTACCTTCTGGATCCGAAATCGTCCGTATCCGGGCAGCGGTCATCGGCAGATGCGTGCTGGCTGCCGGGGCAG
Organism: bacterium; assembly: GCA_024226335.1. Taxonomy (NCBI): domain Bacteria; species bacterium. The sequence goes on along the minus strand of JAAELY010000192.1, from coordinate 11,535 downwards.
AGGCCTGTGGTACCGGCTTCCTCGGGAACCGTTCCGAAATTGCAGTACGTGCCGTCCGTGTTGTCGTGCAGGCGGAGAGGATGCCGATCGTTGAACTTCCAGCGGGTGGTGTTCACATTGAAATCATCGTGATTGATCGCGAACTGCATGGAACCCGAGGTATCGAGTAGCAGCACGACCTTCGGAGGCACGCTCTGCGAGAGGATCGAAAGATCGTCGGTGGCGCTGGCCAAAGCGATCGAGGGTAGAAGCACGAGCAGTGCGGCCTGAAATGCGATGAATCGAGCGGTCATATGCGGCTCCGTTTCCAGGACGCCCCCAGGATCAGGGACGTCGCGTCGGAGGCTCATTGAGCAAGCGGCGTGCCTGCGCCAATACGCTCGCTGCGCTGCTTAGAGCGCCGAGTTGCACACGCATGAAGTGCAATCTTTGCGGACCGGGAAAACTCTGCAGAGTGGAATCACGCGTCGGGAGAACTCCAGAAGGCGATCGTGACCCGCCCAGGGCGGCCAGGCCGCCCCTCGACAGGCAATCCCCTCCACTCCCTAGAAAAGGCTCGCCAGCTTCGAGGGCTTCCTGTATCTGCCCGTCTTGCAGACGGGCGGCTTCTTGTGTCGCGGCGCCTTCTTGTACTTCGACACCTTCTTGTGCTTAGGCGGCTTCCTGTGCTTCGGCGGCTTCTTGTGCTTAGGGGGCTTCTTGTGCTTCGGCGGCTTCCTGTGCTTCGGCGGCTTCTTGTGCTTAGGCGGCTTCTTGTGCTTCGGCGGCTTCTTGCCCTTAGGGGGATCTTCCGACTCGCCACAGTCCTGGTGACAACGGTCGTCATTGTGCCGCTGAATGGCACTAATTCCCGCGAGGTCGAGGACGGTCACCGCGCGATCGATGTTGAGTTCGGTGTCCGTACGGGTGTAACGAGAAGTCGCGAAACCGCGATTGTGATTCCAGTAGGCCTCAGGATCTATGGTCGTTGCCGACCGCTCTCCGCCCGGCAGGTTCTTCACGACCGCCTGGGTCGTCGCCCCGAACCAGTGACCGGCCTGGTCGGCTGATTCGGTACCGGCGACCGCGCCGACCGTGACCTGGAGAGCGGGGTTGACCACACCGTTGTCCAGTGCGCTGACCGCATCGGCCCCAACCTGGATGCCACTCGCAACACCCTCGAAGAGCTGGCTCAGCGCGTCAAAAGGCTCCAGAGTCGCTAGCGAGAGCACGGCCAGCGGGATTGCTGTAACCGGTGAAGGACGGTAGGAGACCTGGCCAGTGTGGACGTCGCGTTCCTGGGAGCCGACGATTCCGTGACCGAGAATGCTGCCGAGATCGCGCCCGGCATCCTTGAAGCTCGCAACCACATTGCCAGCGATCGTTCCGGTGGAACGGTTCAACGGAGAGCGAGGGTAGATCTCCTTTGCGTACAGGCGAATATTGTCGGCGATGGAGGTTCCGATATCGGTGCGTTCGTAGACATCGTCTCCACGTAGAGCGGCAACTTCGATCTCGTAACCATCCGGGGCGTCGAACAGTGCGACGGAAGCCTCGGGACAATACAGGTAGCGATAGGGAACGACCGTGTGGCTCTCGTCCGAGTTCCTGAGTTGCGTATCGAGCGAGCTGTAGCAGGCATCGCGATTCGGAGCTACCGACAGGTAGTCCGTCATGAAGTGCAAGAGCGGAACATCACCCCACTTCACCGCGAGTTCGTAGTCGCCCTCGGTTCGAACGAGATAGAGATCCTCGTCCCCGAAGTGGGAGACAAGCTTCCCTTCCCGATCCTCCAGCGTCCAGTCATCCTCGTCGGGGGCGCGCGTCAATCGATCAAAATCCTCGACGTACTTCTCGGGATGCTCGATGAAATCGGCCAGGTCAAAAGGGATTCCAGCGCGGTGTTTGAAGATTGCCAGGCCGGGAGCGAAGCGCGGCCCGGCGCCCACCGCGGGTAGATTTCGGATCTTTGCTTCATCCGAAGCCACAGAAGCCAGATAGCGCCCATTCAGGCTCAGGTCCCCATCCGCACCTGCGGAATAGCGAATACCGAATTGCCAGAGCGAACTCGGGAATCCGCCTTCGCGCAGAGGCGCCAGGTCGAATACGGCCTGATTGCCTTCGATGCGCCCTCGGAACGTCTTGTCGGGATGCCCGTGGTTGCTCGTGTCCAACAAGATGACAGGGATCAGAGAACCTTTCGAACGCTCGACGACGGCGAACAGATCTGGACCCAGATCGACCGCCAACTGCGTCTCTGCGCTGATGGCCATTTCACCGATGGAGACCTGAACGTCATTCTCGGCGAAATAGTAGTTCTCTGCAGACAGGTCAGCATAGTGCTGCTTTGGGTCGTATAGCTCGCCTCGTGGATGAACCCATAGATCACGGTAGATCGAATGAGCCCAAGCCAGACCCGCAATCGGCAACAACCCGAAAAGCACAGCGATCAACAGGAAGCGTTTCCTGGTCGTCGATCTCATGATGAATCCCCCCTCCCCGGAGCAAAACCCGAGGGGTTGAAATGACCTCTCCACAAGAGTTCGTGGCGATCGGATGCCATCGGTGTCGTAAACGAGTGTCGATTCCGATGAGCGTTTTCCGCATCGGATCGGGCAACCCATCAAACCTCTCGGGGGGTTTTCCAGAAAGCTGCTTCGCACTTGCGCGCTATTTCGTACGGGGATCCCTCGCCGAGCGTCGACTCTAGCTCGTTACCCAGGAACGCGCGACCTCGAGCGGACGGCGTCCCATGGAAGACCCACTGAGATTGTGCTGAAATGCGCAGCGGATGCGTCTACTCCACATCGATATCGATACACTGCGTGCAGACCACCTGGGCTGCTACGGCTACCCGCGAGACACCAGCCCGAATATCGATGCACTGGCTGCACGCGGTATCCGATTCGAAAGCTGTTACACCTCGGACACGCCCTGCGTGCCGAGCCGGAAAGCTCTTCTGACGGGCCGCTTCGGGATACGCAATGGTGTGATCTCGCGGGACTCGATGGATGCAGTCCGGCGAATGTACGACGGCTACGACACCGGCATCCGCTACGCGGACGAGCACGTCGGTCGCCTGATCAACAAGCTCTCCGACCTCGAAATCCTCGATGACACCGCCATCCTGTTCTCTTCAGACCGCGGCGAGACGCTCGGCGAGCTGAACGTGTACTGCGATCACCATCTTGCCGACGAGCACACCTCGCGCGTACCCACCTTGCTCGTCTGGCCCGATTCCGTCGCAACCAATCGGGGTCGAACTGATCGCGGCCTGCACTACCAGATCGATCTGTCGGCATCGATCCTGGAACTGCTCGGTAGGCGGCCAAACCGCAACGTCCTTGCGCTGGCGATCAGTCTGCGCCGGGGCGGTCCAAGATCGGGCGCATCGGATCATCACCGAAGTGCTGTTTCCATCGCACGCGCCGCGGTCCACTGCTCCTCGACAGCCGGCACCGGTAGAATGTGGGCGGATGGAAGCGATAAGAGGATCGAGGCATGAAGAAAGTGATAACGCCGCGTCACCTCGCAGACCGGATCCTGCAATCGAAGTCCACGCTGGAGGGCGAGTGCAAGCAGGTGACCATCCTGCTTGCCGACGTAAAGAGCTCGATGGAGCTGGCCGAGCAGCTCGGCGCCGAGCAGTGGCACGCGATCCTCGAGCGCTTCTTTTCCGAGGGGCCATCTACGAGAAGGCGGAGCCGGCCAACCGCCGGCCGGTGACCCATGGTTGCATCGAAGGATCCGGAACGCCCTAACTCACGCTCGAGGCCTTGGCGCGAAGATCCGGATGCGATCGCCGCGACCATGGCGGACGCACTGCGCGGCCGGCTCGCAGGGTGGGAGTCTGTTCGCGCCGCGGACGTCTGCGTCGAGGACTTCAGCGGGCGTGCGGGAGGAAAGGTACACCGGCTGACGAACCAGGCGGAGCCGCTCGCCCGTCCGGTGGCACTGCATGTCGTGCACGAGTTCTTCTGCCCCGCGGCCGCGGAACCGATCTTCTTCGATCGGATGCGATTGGCCCAGGAACGCTTCGCCGATGCCGGGCTGGGTCCTTGCCGGATCGCCGAGGATCCCCAGCGCGAGTGGTTCGTCGAGGAGTGGGCCGGTTGCAACCCTTCGATCGCGCCCGACCTCGACCTCTGCGAGGAGGTCGGGCGGCTGATTGCGCGCGTGCATGCCATCGAGCCGACCTGGTACGACGAGATCCGCAGCCGAAAGTGCGAGCGCTATCCGGCTCTGCGCGAGGCGTCGCGTACCTCGTACATCTGGAGATTCGCCTCGATGCCGCAGCATTTCTTCGAGTCGATCCCACCCGAGTGGCAACGCCGCTGGATTGAGGCCGGTCCGTCGCCCATCACCGAGGCCGGATCCAGTCTCGTCACGATCCATGGGGACGTCCATCACGGCAATCTCGTCCGGGATGGAGACGGCCTCAAGCTTGTGGACTTGGAGAGTGCGTGCGTGAGTTCCGCGATCCAGGACATCGCCTTCTCGATGGACCGCTTCTGCAGGACGAACGAGCAGAGGGACGTGTTCGTCCGGGCGTATCTGGTCGAGTGCGGGTTGCCCGCATCGGGGCGTGACGTCTTCGCTCTGCGGCTGGATGCCGAGCGCTGCAGGATGTCGGCGGATTTCGAGGGCGACCTCCGGGCGACGCTGCGCGAGCGGATGGTGGACGCCGAGGATCTGGGTCCGACGTACCGGACGCTCGTGCAGATCGCGGCTCGAGCGTTCAAGAGCGCGCCTCTTGCGGAGGAGATCGTGCGAGACGGTTTCGAGGGGTGCGCCCCGGTCCGCGAAGTGCGCCGTGTAGAAGGACGGCCCGGGTTGGGCATGCTCGTCGCCGTGCATCGCAACCTCCCGGCCCGGGTGGAGCGCACACACTTCGTGGTCAACTGGGATGGCACGATCCAGCCGTCCTGGGAGTCCTGGCGAGGCTTCGTCCTCGGCGCTTCCAAGAGCGGCGAAGTCGTGCTGGCCAACTATCTGAACGACCGGGAACGACTGCGCCTTCGCATGGACGTTTCGGCCACGCCTGTCACGGGCCAACGCGCTCCTTCCGCTCTGCCCGTGCCCCTCTCCCTGGGCGGTGTGCATGCAGGGAAGGCGATCGTTCGCTCGCCCCATGAGAAGGGCGTTTTCCGGGGAAGGGATTGGCAGCACCTGAGCGTCGGAACGGTCGGCCATGCGATCGTGGTGCACTTCGAGCCGGACGGAGTTCTCCGGCTCGCCGACCAGCCGCGCCAGGCGGTCCAGTGCGAGCCCTTCGCCAGCCGCGACGTGGACCTCTGGCCCCACAGCGGCGAGGCGGAACAGCGGTTCGTCCTCAACGACGACAGGACCCTCTCACCGATCCTTGACCGCGATCTCGTCTGGGGCGTGCGCGACAGCACTCTGATCCTGGTTGCGCGGAATCACGATGCAGCGCTCGTCTTCGGCGACGAGTTCGTTGCGGCCGCTCGTGCCGTGGGAGCTGGCGCAGTGGCGGAGGATGCAACGCCGGACTGCGACGGCGAAGGGCGCGTGCTGGAGCTCGCATCGCACCCTGGATATGTGCTTTCCACTGTGCCGTGGGAAGATCGCGAGGACGTGAGGCGATTGGTGCTTGTCCCCGTCGCCCACGCGGAGCGCTTCATCGTCGCCGCGGATCAACTACGCCGGGCCCAGGGCGGGGGCCTGCTCGCCCTCGGCGTGCCCACATGAGCGGCACGAGACGCCCGCGCCGAAGCGTGTCTCTGTGCAAACAAGACCCTTATCAGAACCCCGAAGCCCCCATTATGCTCCCTATCCGTTAGTAACCGGTCACTTGGGACACCGAATACTTTGGTGAAATCGAGATCATCATGTGCACATGGTCAGCCTGAAGATGGCCTTCCTCGATCCAGCTTTCGCGTTGCTCGGCCAAACGGCGAAACACCGTTCCCAGTTCCACACGTACCGTCCCGTAGATCGTCTTCTTCCGGTACTTCGGAATGAACACGACGTGACACTTACACTCCCACGCCGTGTGGTTTAGACTTCCTCTTCTCGTCAATGGAGTCTCCCTTGCGTGATGCTTTGCACGGTCCACGCTCGGGAGTTCTCCCGACGAATCCCGGAACTGTCAAACTCTGAATGCCTCCCCGGCAAAGCCGGGGTGTCTCCCTTCTTGGTCTAGGCCGGCCGGGCACTCGGGGAACTCGACCGCTGGCATGGTGATGCAATGCGCGACCATCCCACCGGAGTGGATCCGATGCACACCGTGCTGACCGAGGGAGGTCCATGGCACGTCCGGGGTCATCTGCCCGCTTACCTGGAGCGCCTGGAGAGAACGGACAGGGCCGAGCACGCGGCCAGGCTGAAAGAACGCTACGGCGAGTAGCTCGCCTCGCCCGTTGCGATGGCCTTTGCCCAGCGATAATCGGGCTTGCCGCTGGGTGAACGGCAGATTTCTGCCACGATATGCAGTTCGCGGGGCACCTTGTAACCCGCTATGTGCTTGCGACAGTGCTCCTGGATCGAATCGAGGCTCAGAGTCGAACCCTCTCGGGGCTGTACGACCGCTGCCACACGACTTCCCCATCGATCGTCGGGCACGCCCACCACGACAGCGTCATATGCATCGGAGTGCGATTTGATCGCAGCCTCGACTTCTTCTGGGTAGATCTTCTCTCCGCCAGAGTTGATCGAAACCGAACCCCGGCCGAGCAGCGTGATTGTGCCATCTGCCTCCATTCGGGCAAAATCACCGGGGATGGAATAGCGTTGGCTTCCCTTGGTCACGAACGTCTGCGCAGATTTCTCCGGATCCTTGTAATACTCGATCGGGATATCACCGGAGCGCGCAAGCTTGCCGACTACGCCGTCCCCTGGGATAACGGGTTCCAGGTCGTCGTTCAGCACCGTCGTACCGGGACCCGCCTTGACTGTCGGCCCCCCGCCCAACATCGCCGAGTTGCCTTTTGTCACGATCACCATGCCATTGTTTCCGCTCTCTGAGGCTCCAATGCTATCGGTGATGATCAGGTTCGGGAAGTAGCGGAAGAAGTCATCCTTCACCGTCGGAGAGAAGATCGCAGCGCTGCTCACCAGCACCGAAAAGGAACTCAGGTCTCGTGTCGGTCCGCCCTCGTGAAGCGCTTCGATCATCGGACGGCCCATCGCGTCGCCGGTGATCATGATGCCATTGACCTTCTCGGCCTCTACCAGACGCCAGATTTCGGGCGGATCGAATTTCGCGACCAGGACGTTCTTGCGACCGACCAGAGCCCCTCCCATGACCGACCACTGAGTGGCTCCGTGCATCAGCGGGGCGATCGGCAAAAACGTCGCAGGGCCGGCATCTCGCTCGACCATGATTCCCGGATGCGCGGCGCGCACACCCGTCGCCGGATCATTCCCTCCTCCCAGAGCGAAGAACACATCTTCGTGTCTCCAGACCACACCCTTGGGCAAGCCGGTCGTGCCACCGGTGTAGATGATGTACCGATCATCAGCGGAACGCGGGGCAAAGTCCCGCTCGGGTGAACCCTCAGCCACGGCCGCTTCGAAATCGATCGAATCCAGGGCCGGTGCTTCGGCGCCGCTGCCATCCTCGAGCACGATCGCATGCTGAAGAAACGGCAGGGAGTCGCGCACGGCCGCGATGCGCGGTCCAAACTCGCGTGCGTAGATCAGCGCCTTGAGATCAGCATTGTCGAACAGATACCGCAATTCGTCTTCGACGTAGCGATAGTTGATGTTGATCCAGACCGCGCGGATCTTGAAGACGGCCCAGAGCGTCTCGACCCACTCCACGGAGTTGTAGGCGTAGATACCGACGTGGTCGCCGGGCTCGATCCCATGAGAGGCGAGATGATGCGCGAGACGATTCGCCCGCGCTTCCATCTGTGCGTAGGTCGACCGTTTGCCTTCCGCCACCACGCAATCGCGGTCGCCAAAGGCGTCGACCGCATTCTCGAACATATCCGCGAGATTGAACTCCATGCGACATCGCCCCCCGCGACGAACATGAATTCGCCGCACTGGAACTCCATGCCTCGTTCGATACCCGACCCGGGAGTGAACTCACGAGAAGAAAGCGGGATCTGAGGTTCGTGGAGTACTTTCTGGAGCGGCCGAGTCGACTCGACCCGCCGTGCGCGCATTATAGACGGTCGACGAGATCTCGTCCGGCTCGAGTCAGGCGCGACCCCAGAGGCCGATCGCCAACACTGTGACCCAGATTGCGATCAGTAGAATGCGCATGTCTTCAGCCCTCGAAGACAATGGATCGCACTCGCGCGAAACGCTTTCAACTCGGTGATTTCCACCCAGCCAGACGAATGTTTCGCAGGGGGGGACACCTGGGTCAGGAGGCGACAGTTCGCGCCCCTGATGCGGGTGCGAGGTTCTCATCGCGGATTCGGGAAATTCGGGCGCGCCCGATTCCCGCTAGTCGATGATTGCCGGATAGATCAACTGCTTGAGTTGCCCGCGAAAGTTGAATGTTCCCGAGGGCATGAACTGGGTCAAGAAAATCACGATCAGTTCCTCGGCGGGATCGATCCAGAATGCAGTGCTGGCCGCGCCACCCCAGGCGTACTCACCCGCGGAGCCAACTGTATGCGCACTCACGGGGTCGAGCGTCACCGAAAACCCGAGACCGAAACCCACACCGTCATAGGTAGTTTCACTGAAGCTGCCGGTCGCAACCCGGGTCAGATCCACGCCACCCGGCAGGTGGTTCTGGGTCATGAGTTCGATCGTTTTGCGACCCAGCAGACGTTCGCCATCGAGTTCACCGCCCCGGATCAGCATGCGGCAGAATCGCAGATAGTCCGCTGCGGTCGAAACGAGCCCGCCGCCGCCCGAGAAGAACGTCTTCTCGCCCGAATATGGACTCGTCGCGGGATCGTCTTCGAGTTTGAGCGATTTGTCGCGACGACGTGCGTAATTTGCCGCGAAGCGGTCCCGTTTGTCTTCGGGAACAGTAAACCCGGTATCGACCATGCCGAGTGGTTCAAAGATCTTCTCGGCGAGATAGCGATCGAAGCGCTGCCCGGAAATCACTTCCACGAGGTATCCGCACACATCGGTCGCCACTGAGTAGTTCCAGGCCGACCCCGGGGGAAATTCCAGCGGTAGTTCGGCCAGCCGATCGATCATGTCTTGCAAAGTCGCAACTTCGTCGGGATCTCCAATGCCGAGCTTGCGATAGGCCGCATCCACATTGGTGCGCTCCATGAATCCGTACGTGAGTCCCGACATATGCGAGAGCAGATCGCGGATCGACATGGGGCGTTCAACGGGCTGGCTCAGGAAATTCGGATGGTTTCCGGCCTGGTAGACGCGCAGGTTCTTCCAGGAAGGGATGAATCTGTGTACAGGATCCTCGAGCGAGAACTGCCCGTGTTCGTAGAGCATCATCAAAGCCACCGAAGTGATCGGCTTGCTCATCGAGTAGATGCGGAAGATCGTGTCGTCAGCCATCGGCTTGGCGCGCTCGATATCCATCATGCCCACCGAAGAGAGGTAGGCCACCTGCTCCCTGCGGGCCACGAGGGTCAGAGCACCGGCGATCTTGTGTGAATCGAGATATCGCCGTTTTAGATGCTCATCGATCCTGGCCAGTCGTTCACTCGATAGTCCGACGTCTTCCGGACGAATGCGCATTCTCGAACCTCCTGATCCGCCACCGCGGCTACCGGAAAAGAATCCGGCTGCAATCGAATTCCAGAAGAAATGTCGAGAGCGGGAAGCGGGTCAAACGATAGGTGTTTCCAAGGTACGAATCGCATTATACGGGACGAAACCGGCTCTTGCGCCGCATCGACAGAACCGCACGGGGTCCATTCGTCACGACTTTCAGGGCAGCGTTGCCCCGACATGAGGCCGGACCGCGGGTGCGGCGGACTTTTCGATTTCCCTCAGCGTCTTCTTCAGGGTCATGTGTCGAGGTCCGTTGAGCAAGAGCCCGCGCCGCACAGCGGCGAGCGCTTCTCCGCGTCGCCCCATCTCGGCCAGTACTTGCGCGAAATTGTTCCAGGCCGCTTCAAGATCGGGCTCGACCCCAACCGCAGCGCGAAACGCCTGCTCTGCACCAATAAGATCCGTTTTCGCGTAGCGGGCATTCCCGAGACCGAACCAGGCCACACCGCTTTGCGGCCAGTACGTCAACACCGCCTCATAGGCACGTTCCGCCTCTGCGAAGTGTTGGGCGCGTTCGAGCCCGAGCACCGCATCGAGCAAACGATCAAGATGTGCGGTAACCGGCAGGAGATCTGGCGGAAGCACGAGCAGACCCCAGCTATCCGAACGTCTCCAGGTACGTTCGAAGGTTCGCAGCGGAATCCTTCGCGATTCATTTCTTCCGCTGTGCAGGATGAGCTTGGCTTCCGTCAGGTCGTAACCGATCACGACCGCGTAGTGCCAGACCTGAAACCAGGAGAGTCCGTTGTTCTGCAACACCAGCACCGGGTGCCCGGCCACCAGCTCGCGCAGGAGTTCGTCCATGCCCCTGACCGTGTAGGCCAGGCGTGCGCGGCGACGCGCCCCCGCGATCAACCCCGAACGCAAGCTACCTGAACGCGCCGGAACCATGACTTCGGCGACCAAGGCGTCGAGGTCCACGGGTGTACCGCTCCATGCAAGCAGCATCGCGAGGGCCGCGGGACCACACTCATCGGTGCGCTGGGCGACGAAGGGTACCTTCAGTTCGAGTTGCTCGGGAAACCCACCCGGTTCCTGAAGCAGACGATCCGTTCCGGGTGTTGCGCAGGCCAGTACCGAACAACAGACGAGCCATCCGAGGATCGCCCATCTGCAGAGCTCGGCCCTGTTTCGCGTCACTGCAACTCGTATTTGTGCACCCACGGGAACAGATCGGTCACGCCGAACGAGTCGGTTACGATCAAAACGATGAAGATGACGACCCCGGCCAGGAGCACACTGCCGAGCCCTCCCCCACCCGCGGGCAATCTGTCGAGCTGCCCAGCGACCGCGGCGAGTTCCAGATCGGACAGAGCATCGATGCGCGCGTGCGCTTCGGCGTGTTCGACGCCCAACGCCTCGAGTTCACTTCTAACTCTCTCGCGATCGACGAGTTCGTGAATCCGCGCGCGCGCATCGAGCGATTCGGCCTCGAGAACCGACTCAGTCGATACCATCCCCGCTCGCGCGCTCATCGTCACCGGTCCCAGGACGATCATCGAGAGTGCCAGAAGCGAGATCGTTCCAGAGCGCAAGAAGCGCCCTACAAGACCCCGATGCAAATACCAGAAAAGACTCATCGTTCCCCCCATCTGCGCCCACATGCAAGGTTGACTCTTCGAGCCACATCGTTTCTCAGGGCAGAGAGTAGTGAGAACGCTGCGCTTCGCCAACGGAAACGCAGTCCGGGATTTCATTTGTGAGCCAGCTCACATCGACCGCAGAGGCCCGATGGTTTGGGTTGTGGTCCGAAGAATGTGCCTTTCGAGTCCCCGGGTCTTCCTCGACAGGGCCATCTGACCCGTTCACAGGACTCAGTACGCGTAAGAGAGTTCGTGACTCCGCCCACCCGGCAGTCTGCGGGTTGGAATGCGCCGTTCG
>JAAELY010000191.1 GCA_024226335.1 bacterium | reverse complement strand
GGCTGCGAAGCGTGATGCATCCGCCTGCGCTGCGTCGCGCGACCCTCTGCAGATCTACGGATCTGCGATCGGATCACGCTTCTTGCTCAGGCGGCGACTCCCGCTTCTCGCTCGATTCCTCCCTGTGCAGAGATTCCCTAGCAGGCTACGGAGTTCTGCGATGAGCGCTGACGTGCGACGCCCAGCGTTCGTGATCGGCACCGGCCGCTGCGGGCTGAGTCCGCTCATGGATCTGATTGCCTATCACCCGGACTTCGGCTGGCCCTCGCAGTATCACGAGCGCATGCCCGACAAGGCCTGGATCGGTCGACTTTCACGAATCGTCGAATGGCCGCTATTGCGCGGACCGCTGAAGTTCCGCTTGCAGCCTTATATTCCGGTTCACGACGAAGCATGGGGCTACTGGCGAAGGGCGTTTGCGGGCTTTTCGGAGCCCTTCCGCGATCTGACCGAAGACGACGTAACGCCGCGCGCGCGTCACGGCATGAAACGCGCAGTGGTCGATATCCTGGAAAGTCACGCCAAACCGCGCTTCATCGCGGAATACTCCGGCTGGTCTCGAGTGCGCTTCATCCGCGAGATCTTCCCGGATGCGATCTTCATTCACATCGTTCGCAATCCGCGAGCCGTGGTGAATTCACTGGTCAACATCAACTACTGGCGAGGCTACGAGGGGATTTCCAAGTGGCGCTGGGGCGAGCCAGGTGCGGAGTTGCAAGAAGCCCTGAAAAAGTACGATCACAGCTTCCTGGCGTTGGCTGGAGTGCAATGGAAGATCCTGATCAACTCCCTGCGAGAGACCACCAGCGAACTCCCCGACGATGCAATCAAACTGGTGCGCTACGAAGACATGGTCGCGGATCCACACGCAACGGCACGGGAATGCATCGAGTTCCTGGGCGCCGACGCATCGGATTCACGATTTGGACGACATCTGGGAACGACGAGCATCGTAGACGCAAACCAGGTGGCGTTTCGAATTCCCAGCTGGCGTGAGAGCATGTCACCCAAGCAGATCGCGATGCTAGAGGAACTGCTCGAAGAAGAGCTGGCGCACTTCGGATACTGAGCAGACAATGCGTATCGCCCTGGTCATCGAGTCGTTCGAGCGCGGCGCCGGCGGAGCCGAGCGCGATGCAGTGGAACTCGCTCAGGCTTTCTCCGAGCGAGACGTATCGCTCAGTATTGTGTGCCGGAAAGCCAGCCTGGCGGCTCCGCCGGGCGCCTCACTCGAGATCGTGGGTGGGCCGTCATTCTGGCAACCACTTCGGGTATTGGTTTTCTCGTCGCGCGCAGGCACGGCCACACACGATCGCTTCGATGTCGTACACAGCTACTCGCGAACCCGGCACCAGGATATCTATCGCGCCGGGGGCGGTAGCCACGCCGAGTTCATGGATCGTTTCTACGCTCGCCCGGGCCTGCAGCGCTGGTCACCACGCCATGGCGCGATTCTCTCGATTGAAGAAGCCGTCTTTCGCGATGAGCGTCAGATCATTCAATGCCTGACGGAGCGCGACGCAACGGATATCGCAAACCGCTATGGAGTTTCCCGGGAACGTCTCGTCGTCACGCGCACCGGCGTCGACGTCATGCGTTTCAGCCCGCAAAACAGGGAAGAGTTCTCCGGACCCCTGCGAAGAGAACTCGGCATCGAGGGACCCGTTGCGCTTTTCGTCGGCAGTGGGTTCGCGCGCAAGGGCCTGGATCGCGCGATCGACGGACTGGCGAAAAGCGGCGCAGAAGCGAGTTTGCTAGTTGCTGGCGCAGGCGACCCCAGGCCTTATCGTCAACAAGCCCAACGCCTCGGCATAGCCGAACAGGTGCGGTTCCTCGGCGTCCGAGCCGATATCGAACGCCTGCACGCCGTCGCCGACCTGGTCGTACTTCCCACTCGCTACGACGCCTTTGGAAATGTGGTTCTCGAAGCCATGGCATCCGGAGTTCCTCCGGCGACAACGCCGATGGCTGGCGCTTCCGAACTCATAGAAGACGGGCGCACCGGTTTCGTGCTCGAAGAAGACTTCACGCCCGCCTTCCTGGCGCTGGCCGATAAAGAGCGGCTCAAGGAAATGGGTCGCGTCGCCCGCGAAGTGGCCCAAGGGTATACCTGGGCCCGACACGCAGATGTGATCCTCGATCTGTATCGGAAGGTCGCGGGTTGACGAACGCCGACTTCGAAGACCTGGCCGAACGCATCCGCAGAGGAGAGATGCCTCCTGGGATTCAGGAGGTCAAACGGTCCCTCGTTCGCGTGGCCGTGCGATCCGGTGACGACTTCCTGAAAGTCTTCCTGAAGCGCTCGCGCACTCCGCGCCACGAGGAGCGAGCACTGCGCCGCGCTGCGGCGCTGGGAATCTCGGTACCCGCGGTTCGTAGCGCGGGAGAGCACTGGGTCGCGACGGAATACCTGGAGGGTGCGCGGGCGGCGACGCGGGAGGACCTGGATGCAATTCTCGAGGCCGTGGAACTCATGCACCGGGCCGGCGCACTGCATCGAGACCTTCATATTGGGAATCTCGTCGTCGTGGGTGCTCGCGTCGTAATCCTCGATCTACAACGCATGATCTTTCTTCCCGGACTCCCGCGACGCCTGCGCGAACGCGAACTCGGATTCCTCGCCTACTCGCTTGGAGAGCCGATCCCTGAACAGTTGCGACACGTTGGCGAGGCCACCGAAAGACGGGCCCACCAGCACTGGAGGAGTCGCACGAAACGCTGCCTGAAGAACAGTTCGGTCTTCACCTCCTTCGAACACGCGGGAAAGACCGGCTTTCGAAGACGCGATATCGATGAAGAAGAGCTGAATCGGGCTTTGGATCTAGGCGCAGATGGTGATGTGCTCAAACTCGGGCGCGCAGGAGATCTGTATCGCTGCGGGAATTTCATGTTGAAGAAGCACATCAACCGCAAAGAGGCGAAGCGCGCTTGGGTGGCCGGACACGGACTCGAAGTGCGCGGCATTCCCACAGGCCGGGCCCTGGCCTGGAGCGGACGCTGGCTCGTCATGCGCGACGACGGTGACACGCTGATCGACTGGATCAAACCGGAGTTCGAGAAATCCGGAGACGCCGAGCGCAGCGAGATGGCCGGAGCCCTATCTACACTGCTGGCGCGACTTCACCGGCGGGGCATCTATCACGCCGACCTGAAGGCCAATAACATTCTCTGGTCGCCCGGACGGGTTCCACATCTCATCGATTATGGCCGGGTTCGCTTCGGGCGGCGAATCCATCCCAGGCATCGCGTGAAGAACCTGGCGCAGATCAACGCAGCCCTTCCGGACTACGTGCCCGCCTCACTGCGTGAGGTCGCCTTCGGTGATTATCTGGAACAGAGTGGTTTCAGCGGGGACGCCGAAGCTCTGCGCCGCGAAGTAATTGCCGTCAGCCTTTCTCGGAACCACCGGTGGCATGGATGCTGACCCACTGGTAGTAGGAACTCCCGACGGAACCCGAGCTTCCTTCTTCGTATTTCAGACCTAGAACGATCGGTGCACTTCCCAGAATCTTCTCGAGCGCCTGGATCTTCTTGGGCAGGTCATCGCGATTGGGACTGTGGAAGATCACGTCCACGCGCGGTTTGTCGTACAGCACGTTGAGAACCAACGTTGCCAGCGTGAAGAGCTTCTGCGGTCCCTCTGAACTCTCGACGGAAAAGCAAGGAACCTCGACATCATCAAGACCGAACTTGTACTCAATACGCATAGAATTGCTCCTCAGAATGGGGCCAATAGACAGGCCGAGAGCCGTCCTGGAGCCACTTCTTGTAGCTTCGGAACTTCGCTCGTGCAGCGCTCGACCGCCTTCGGACAGCGCGGGTGAAAAGGACAACCGGGCGGCGGCGAGATTGGACTCGGCACGTCACCGGACAAAATAATGCGTTCGCGTCGCATCGACGGATCAGCCATCGGCACCGCCGACAAGAGAGCTTCCGTGTAGGGATGCTGCGGTGATTCGTACAGGCCTTCCGAAGGCGCCAACTCGACGATGCGCCCCAGGTACATGACGGCTACGCGATCACTCAGGTGCTGGACCACACGAAGATCGTGCGAGATGAACAGGTAGGTGATGCCGAATCGTTCCTGGAGTTCGAGCAGGAGATTCAGGATCTGTGCCTGAATGGAAACGTCGAGCGAGGATACCGGCTCATCGGCGACGATGAGTTTGGGTTTGAGTGCCAACGCGCGTGCGATACCGATGCGTTGACGTTGTCCGCCGCTGAACTCGTGGGGATAGCGGTTCGCATGGTTCTCGCGCAAGCCCACGGTCGTCAGCAACTCGTTCACGCGTTCGCGACGTTCCACGCGATTGGCCAGGTTGTGGATCATCAATCCCTCGCCAATCGCTTCCCCCACGGTCATCCGGGGATTCAGCGAGGCAAAAGGGTCCTGAAACACGACTTGCATGCGGCGACGCAGAGTGCGCAACTCCGGGCGACTCATGGCGCGCACGTCTTCTCCTTCGAAGAACACCTCTCCCGCATCGGGATCGATCAATCTCAGGATCAGACGCGCCAAGGTCGATTTCCCGCAGCCGGATTCGCCCACGAGCCCAATGGTTTCGCCTGCAGCCACATCGAGATCCACACAATCGACGGCGCGCAACAACAGGCGTCGGCCGAACACCGAACCGCCGACAGGAAAGGACTTCGACAGACCTCGAACCCGCAGCTGAGGCTCAGTCATGCGTCACCCTCGGGAGGCACGGCGTTGTGACATGCAACACTATGATCGGGTCCGATGCTATCGAGTTCGGGATCGATCTTCGCGCAAACTTCTTGCGCACGCGGACACCGTTCGCGAAAACTGCAACCTTCGGGCCGGCTGATCAGGTCGGGGACGATGCCTGCAATCACGTGAAGCGGCTCACGCGACTTGTTCTTGGAACTGGGCATCGCGAGCAACAGGCCGTGTGTATAGGGATGACGCGGCTCGCGGAAGAGTTCATCCGCTGTCGCCGTTTCGACGACGCGCCCGGCGTAGAGTACCGCCACACGTTGCGCGGCTTCGGCTACGACGCCGAGGTCGTGCGTGATCAGCAACACGGCCATGTTGAATCGCTTCTTCAAGGTCTCCAGAAGCTCGATGATCTGCGCCTGGATCGTTACGTCCAGAGCGGTGGTCGGCTCGTCCGCGATCAACACTTCGGGATCGCACGCGAGAGCCATCGCAATCATCACACGCTGACGCATGCCGCCCGAGAGCTGATGAGGGTAGTCGCGCGCCCGTCGCTCCGCTTCGGGAATACCCACGAGATTGAGGAGTTCAACGACCCGCTCGCGCCTGTGCTTACCATCCATGTCGGTGTGAACCTGGAGCGATTCTTCGATCTGATAGCCGATGCGCAGGACCGGATTGAGCGAAGTCATCGGCTCCTGGAAGATCATCGCGATGCGATTCCCGCGAATCTGGCGCATCTGTTCGGAATCGAGAGTAAGCAGATTGTCGCCGTCGAATAGAATCTCACCCGCTTCGATGTTCGCGGGCGGCTCGGGAAGCAAACGCAAAACAGAGAGCGCGGTGACCGATTTACCGCATCCCGACTCCCCTACAACGCACAGTGTTTCACCGGCGTGCAGATCGAAACTCACTCCGTCCACGGCCGGGAGCACGCCTTCTGGAGTGTGAAACGTCGTGCGCAGCCCGCGGACTTTCAGAACCGCTTCGCTCATCAGTCCTTCCGCCATGCGACGCGGAAAAGCGCCGAAGAAAGCGACGGGTTCAGCTCGACATCGCTGAAGCGAAGCTCCGCATTGAAAGCCTCGTCGGGAAAAATCAAATCTACGGCGAAGGGGTATGTGCCACCGGGCAGTTCCTGATATTTCCCGTAGCGCACAACCCAGCGCACGCGCCCATTCGCGGCCAGGGTTTCGACTTCGAGTAGTTCGCCGCTCGGACCGAGTAGAAGGCGCTGCCCGGTCAACCACACCTGACGAACGGTCTCGCTGCCCAGAATCCTGGCAGGCGGCCATTCGTTGCGGGGAATCGAGCCCAGGAGTACCTCGATCGCTTCGCTCGGCGTCAGAGCAAGACCCAGGCGCTGCGACAGCACTTGCTCATCCACGACGCCCCGCTCGAGCGAGCGTCCATCGAAGAACGAGAAACTCTGACCATCGGTCACGAGTAGATTGAGCGAGTTGCCCAATAGACCGAGGGACTCCAGGCGCAACTGCCCGGGGCGCTGGACCAGAATGACCTCTTTGACACTCCCGCCGCCGGCCTGCGAGCGAATGCGCAGCTTGCCTACGGCCCGCAAACTGCGAAGCGCCTCCCCCTGCCTCGAGATCCGCTCGAGCCAGCCCTTGATTCGCACGTCTTCGTCGAGAATCGGCTCGAGTTTCCCGTGAGGGGCAATGCCGAGACATGCGCTCAACAACAAACTCGAGCACGCGAGCGCGGTCGCGTGCAGTCGGCTCAACGCGATTCCTCCGGTGGAGATTCCTGCATCTGGATCTCCAGGAGACGGATCTCATCGCGAATCTTCTTCGCGTCGGCTTCGCTGGGCTTCAATTCCAGTGCGCGCAGATACGCCTGAAGCGCGTCATCGAAGCGCGCCATGGATCGGTAGGCGTCGGCGGCGTGCCAGGTAATGACCGGATCGTCGCGTTCCAGCAATTCCAGGGCGTGCTCCAGTTCGGACAGGGCTCGAGTAAAGTAGTCGCGTGCGATCTGGGGGTCACCGTTGCGCAGATTCCGCAGTCCCTGCTGGTAGTAGACCCAGCCAAGACTGTCGGTGATATATCCGTCGTCGGGCCGAAGTTCAACCGCCCGACGAAGCATGCTCTCGGCCTCGTCGAGATTCTCGCCCTGCTCTGCCCAGGTGTAGCCGATGAAATTGAGAGCGCTGGCGTGATCCGGATTCATCTCGAGAACCTTGTTCATGTACTCGAGTGACTTTTCGTAGTTCTCCGCATCGCCGTAGATCACGCCCAGGTCGTAGTACAGGTCGATCTCCGTGGGGTTTTCCGCAATCAGGTCTTCGACGATCGCAACGGCACGCTCGACGTCGCCGTTGCGCTGGTAGATACCCGCGAGATAGATCGAAAGCGCGGTATTGCTCGGCGCGGACGCGATGGCGCGTTTGAGTTCCGTGATGGCGCGTTCGAATTCCTCTCGCTTCTCGAGGATGCGCGCCATCAACACGCGTGAATCCGCGAAACGGGGCGACTCGCGCGGCACCTGCTCGAGCGATTCCAGAGCCTCGTCGAGTTGACCGGCCTCCTCTCTTACCAGGCCGAGGAAGTAACGCACTTCATCGCGATAGCGTTGGTCTTCGATGCCGCCTCGGCCACGCGCAACGATTTCAAAGCGTTCCAGGGCATCATCGAGTCGTCGGCTCTCGTAGTAGAAATAACCGAGGCGAAATTGAGCGCCGAGGATCTCGGGATGGACCCCGACCAGATTCTCGAGTGCTTCGATCGCGGAATCCCGATCACCGCGATCGTCATAGACCTGCCCAAGTCTCATATAGGCGGCTGGATCCCCGGGAAAAACGACGAGTTTCTCCTCCAGGATCGCGATCTCGCTCTCCGCATCCTCCGCTTTGCGATGGACGCGCGCGATCGAGTCGTAGAACACGGCTTGATGCGGATCGACTCCCAGGCCTTCGCGGTACGCGCGCAGGGCGGCGATCGGATCGTCGAATCGTTCGCGGGCCGCCCCCAGCGCCATGTATCCGCGAACATCACCCGGAGCCGTCTCCACCATCTGGTGGGCGACTCTCTCGGCTCCATCGGCGTTCTCGATGCGCAGATAGAGGTTGAAGAGGGTCATTCTGCCCTCATCCGAAAGCTCTCCAGCCTCGAAATCCGGCTCCAGAAGCGTGGCCGCCTGCGGATAGCGCTTCAAGGAGATGTACAGACTGGCCAGGCTCGAACGCAGTTGATCGTTCTCGGGATCGAGTTCGCAAGAACGTTCCGCGTGAGAGAGTGCGCGCTCTGCGTCGTCGGCGCGCAACCAGAGTTGGGCCAGGTAACGCTGAAGTTCAGCTGATTCAGGATCGATGCGAGCCGCGTTCTCGTAGGCTTCGGCCGCTTCGAGTAGACGCCCCTCGAGTTCGAGCTTGTGGCCGCGAATGAAGGCTGCACCCGCTTCAGCTTCCGGCGACAAGGGCAGAGGGGGAAGGCTTTCGGGACCCGAGGTCGTACCACACGCACCCGCGAAGCCCAGCGCGAGGCAGCACATAAGAATCTGAGCGGGAGTTTTTGTCATCGTGCGAAGCCGCCTGGGGTAGAGGTACACCCGGAAGCCCTTTGATTTCGGCATCCTAGCAGCGCCCCTTTGCGTCGGCAAACCAGCGTACCTGCTAGCGTATCGGCTTGCCCACGGATCGCTGAACCCGTGCCAGTTGCCACCTGTGGGAATCTGGACATGCCCGGTTCAGACGCTCAACACACCTCGATGTTCGAGGTAGGCAATGACCTGCTGCGCGCACTCCAGGACCTCCGACTCGGCGGTCTTCACCACCAGTTCCGGGCTCTCGGGGGCCTCGTAGGGCGCAGAGATGCCTGTGAACTCCGGGATCTCACCCGCGCGAGCCTTCTTGTACAGCCCTTTCACGTCCCGGCGCTCACATTCATCTAGAGGACAATCGACAAAAACTTCGATGAACTCCCCCGCCGGGAGCGCCGCTCGCACTCGGTCGCGATCGACTCGATAGGGCGAGATGAACGCAGTCAGCACGATCACACCCGCGTCGTTGAAAAGCTTCGCCACCTCGCCGATGCGGCGGATGTTCTCGGTGCGGTCCTGCGGGGCAAAGCCGAGGTTCGAGTTGAGCCCCTGGCGGACGTTGTCGCCATCGAGCACGTAGCCGTTGGCACCGCGGGCGACCAGCAACTGCTCGACGGCGAGCGCGACAGTCGATTTGCCCGATCCCGAGAGGCCGGTGAACCAGAGAGTGGCCGAGCGATGTCCCAGAAGCTCGTGCCGGGATTCCCTGGAGACGAAGCTGTGACTCCAGGTGATGTTCTTGCTTTTCGGGCGCTCGCTCATGCCACCTCCGTCGGGAATCGGTGCGCAGCATAGAGGAAAACTCGCACGCACTCAGGGTCGCTGCTTGGCATCGAAATCCTCACACGCCTCCTTGAGCGCCCGAAGCGCCAGACGCGCCAGCGGCCGCTGGTCGTGGTCGAGTTGCAGGCGTTGCGCGACCTGGCTCTCGCCCAGCCGTCTCAACTGCACGGAATCCCGATCGAGCGCGGCTTCGCTCACGAAGCTCGCACACGCGATCGTCACGGGACAGCCAAATGCCTTGAAACGCGCTTCTCGCACACGTCCCGATGCAACTCGCACCTGCAGGACGATCCGTTCTCCCGAAGCGTCGATCCGCGCGTCACCCGTTCCGACATCGAAATCCTGGCGAGCGAGGCGACCCGCATTTTTCGGGTTGCGGAAGTGCTCCAGCACCGACTCACTATAGGGAACGCTCAACGCCCCTGGCCGCGCCGGCCGCTGCGGCCCGGCTCGTCCCACGCAGGCGACAGCTTGCGCAAGCGTCGCGTCTGTTCGATCAGCTGATCGGCAGCGACATCGACTTCCTCGCCGGTATTCCCGCGCCCTATGCCGATGCGCAAAGCACATTGTGCGCGTAGCTCACCCACACCCAGCGCGCGCAACACGTGTGAGGATTCGCGCTTCGCGGAACTGCACGCCGAACCCGATGACAGCGCCACACCTGGCACGGCCAGAAGCAGCGCTTCTCCCTCCGCGCCAAGGAAGCTCACATTCAGGTTCCCGGGCAGTCTCTGATCGGGATGTCCGTTGAGTTCCAGGCTGTCGAGACCCGCGGCCAGGCGATTCCAGAGCCGTTCGCGCAGATCGCGTTGCTGCAAGGCGTCGCTCTCCATGGACTCCAGCGCAATCTCCGCCGCGCGTCCAAACCCGACACAGAGCGGTACAGGAAGAGTTCCAGCCCGCAGACCCCGTTCATGCCCGCCTCCGTGGATCAGCGGCTCGATCGGAATGCGCGGGTGCCTACGTCGTACGAAGAGTGCGCCGACACCCTTGGGGCCGTAGAGCTTGTGCGCGGTAAACGAGAGCAGATCGACGCTCAGCGCCTTCACGTCGACGGGAATCTTGCCGGCCGATTGCGCGGCGTCCGTATGAAACAACACACCGCGTTCGCGAGCGAGCGCCGCGAGTTGCGCAACGGGCTGAATGACGCCGATCTCATTGTTCGCGTGCATGATCGAAATCAGGACCGTACCCGGCTCGATCGCCGCTTCGAGTTTGCCCGGATGCAGTAGACCGTCGGGGCTCACGCCCAGCCTCGTCACGCGAAAGCCTTCGCGTTCGAGGGCGCGCAGAGAATCCAGGACTGCGGGATGCTCCGTCTGACAGCTGATGATGTGATCGCCGTGAACCCGTGCGGCGCGCGCCGCTCCGAAAAGCGCCAGATTGTTCGATTCGGTCGCGCCTGAGGTAAAGACGATCTCGCGCGCATCTGCGCCGATCAGTCCCGCCACCTGGCGACGCGCATTTTCAGCGGCCTGCTCTGCGCGCCAGCCGAACGCGTGCGTCCGGCTCGCCGCGTTCCCGAACTCCTCACTCAGATATGGAAGCATCGCCTCGACGACGCGCCTGTCACAAGGAGTCGTCGAGTGGTGATCGAGAAAGATCGGGGTTTCGTCGCTCATGCCGGTGAGATTACACCTTGTTTTGCGGATCTCATGCTCGGCTTCGAGCTGCCGATCAGAGGCATGGCGAATCGAATGAACGACCGCGGAACTCCCCCTCGCCACCCCGGGTACCGCTTCGAAAACAGGCATCATGCGCACACGAAGCCTCCTGCTCCTCTCGCTCGTCCCATTTCTCCTCGGTTTCGAAGACGGCTCCCAGGCGCGTAAGGCCCTCGACCGGGCCTTTGACAACCTCTACTCGCCCGGGGTCCTGGCCGCAATCGAGCTTTCGATGGTGCGCGGAGCCCGCCCCGCCCAGCCGGTAACCTTTGCGTACGGCCGCAAGCGGCGCGGCGGCGAGACCCGCACGCTCCTGTACTCAGCAACCCAAGACCGCAAAGCACCTCGCATGCTCTTGCTGCAGTCCCGGGGAGATCGCGACAAGATCTACGTCGGCGACGGCCGTCGCGGCCAGGTGAGACCTGCTTCAGCCGGTGAGTATCGATGGCCGCTTTTCGGAAGCGACTTTTCCTACGAGGACTTCCGCGCGCATGAAGCGGACGACTACCGCATCGAAGTACTGGGCTCGGACCTCATTGATGGCGAGCCCTGCCGGGTACTGCGATTGCGTCCGATGTCGGGCCCCTACAAGATGATGCTGATGTGGCTGTCCACGGAGCGCCCGGTGATCATTCGAACCGACTATTTCGATCGCAAGGGACTCTGGAAGCGCTACCGGGTGGAACCCGAGCACTTCGTGAAGCACTTCGATTGGTGGGTTCCGATGCGCGACGAGATGTTCGATCTGCGCACGGGTCGACGAACCACCCGCAAGGTACGGAACATTCTGGTAGGTGCAGAGGTGCCTGAAGACATGTTCACGCTGACTCAGCTATCGCGCGGGCGCATGCCGAGTTTCTGAGCGAAGTGCAGGCGCGCTCGGATCAGGCGCCGAAGGACTGTCCGCAGCCGCAGGTCGAAGTGGTATTCGGGTTCTCGATCTTGAAACCCGAGCCGTTCAGGTCGTCGACGTAGTCGACGCTGGTCCCCACCAGGTAGACCGCGCTCTTGGAGTCCACGAAGATGCGCAGGCCGTGCTGCTCGATTTCCTGGTCCCACTCCCCAACCTGGTCGTCGAACATGAGTTGATACTGCAGGCCGCTACAGCCTCCACCCACGACCTTGAGACGCAGGCCAAAACCCTCGCGTCCGTCGCGTTCCATGAGGGCCTTGGCCTTGGCCGCTGCAGTTTCAGTCACGGTGATCATCTCGGTCCTCCCGACTCTTCACAGTCTAGCCCGCACATCCCATCAGGTCGCGTCGGGAAGCGGTGCAGGTGCTCAGGCTAGGCACGGAATGCCGGAGTTCAAGCGACTCTTTCGCCGCTCGCCGGTCGCCGACCGGTCGCACCTGCAAAACGCTTTGCTTTTCCGCTATTTGGGAGATCCGCCGGGCTCGAGAAGCAGGAAGATCTCGATATTGCCCTTCGGCCCGGGCAATGTGCTGTCGACCTGTCCGATACAACGCAGTCCCAACGCCTCGGCGGCTTCGCGCACCCGCGTCGCTGCAGCTGCGCGCATGACCGGATCGCGCACGACACCGCCGGAAGCCACGTCTGCGCGTTCGAGTTCGAACTGCGGCTTGACCATCAGCAACAGACGCCCTTCGGGCTTGGCGAGTTCGAGCAGTTTCGGCAGAACCAGCCGGAGCGAGATGAAGCTGAGGTCAGCCGTTACCAGATCGTGTTGGCCGGCAAGATCTGCGAGTTCCAGATGGCGGATGTTCGTGCGCTCGAGAACCCGCACCCGCCCATCGACGCGCAATCGATGGGCTAGCTGACCGTAACCCACATCGATCGCGAGAATACTGGCCGCTCCGCGCTGAAGCAGACAGTCCGTGAACCCCCCAGTGGATGCGCCGACATCCGCGCAAATCCAGGACTTCGGGTCGATCTGCAGAGCGTCGAGTGCACCTGCCAGCTTTTCGCCTCCGCGTGACACAAAAGGGCTGCGCGCGATCAGCGATGGTCTGGAGTCGGCATCGACCAGCATTCCAGGCTTGTCGAGTACGCGATCTCCCAGGCGCACGTCACCGGCCAGTATTCGAGCCCGCACGCGATTCCGACTGGTTTCGAGTCCGAGGTCGAGCAGGCGCTGATCCAGACGCACCCGCCCCTTTGACGGAGGGAGTCGTTCGTGGCCTCTGGCCATCGCCGACGCCTACTCTCCCAGCAGCTCGCGCGCTGCTGTAGCAATTCCCGCGGCGTCGAGACCCATTTCTTCGAGCTGCCGTCCGGGATCGCCGTGCTCGATCGTCTCGTCGGGTATGCCGATCGCGCGCAGTGGAACGCGAGAGTTCTGGCTGGCGAGTTCAGCTGCCACGGCGTCACCGAAGCCACCCACACCACAGTGTTCTTCGACGGTGACGATCGCCCGGCAACGGCGTGCGAGTTCGCCCAGCCAGCGTGCATCGAGCGGCTTGACGAAGCGAGCGTTCAGAACGGCTGCGCTGATTCCCACTTCACCCAGCTTTTCCGCGGCTTCGATCGTCGTCGAGACCGTACTTCCGATGCCGATCAGTGCAACATCGGAACCGTCGCGCAGGAGTTCGGCTTCCCCGATTTTCAGCGGCTTGATCTCGGTATCGAGCGACAGTCCGAAACAGGCCCCGCGCGGGAAGCGCAGTGCGGCCGGGCCGGGATACTCGATGGCGGTGCGCAGCATCTGGCGCAACTCGTTCTCGTCTTTGGGCGCCATCACGACCATGTTCGGCAGTGAGCGCAGATACGAGAAATCGTACAGACCCTGGTGGGTAGCCCCATCGGCGCCGACCAGACCCGCTCGATCCAGAACGAAAGTCACATCCAGATTCTGAATGCAGACGTCGTGCGCGACCTGATCGTACGCGCGTTGCAGGAACGTCGAGTAGATCGCACAGACCGGCTTGAGGCCTTCGGTGGCCAGACCCGCGGCAAAGGTCACGGCGTGCTGCTCGGCGATGCCAACATCGTAGAAGCGCTCGGGGAGCGCCTGTTGGAAGCGATCGAGGCCGGTTCCGGACGCCATCGCAGCGGTGATGCCGACGATCCGCTCATCCTCCGCCGCGAGTTCGATCAGAGCATCAGAGAAAATCGAGGTCCAGGAAGGCGGACCCTCGCCACTCTTCGCAAACGTACCCGAAGACATCTCGAACTTGCTCACACCGTGGTACTTGATCGGGTCGGCCTGGGACGGCTCGTAGCCGTAACCCTTCTCGGTGCGACAGTGCACGAGTATCGGGTGCTCGTTCTCTACGATGTCGCGCACATTACTGAAAGTCTCGACCAGCTCCGAAACATTGTGTCCATCGATCGGTCCGATGTAGTTGAAGCCGAGACCTTCGAAGAGATGTGCCGGCGAGATGAAGCCCTTGAAACTCTGCTCGGCGCGGCGCGCCATTTCGAGTAGATCGTCCCCCGCGCGAGGTATCGACTCGAGCAGGGATTTAACGGAATGCTTCATGCGACGCATCTGCGGACCGGACCAGCGACGCGCGAGGAAACTCGTCAGGGCACCGACGTTCTTCGAGATCGACATCTCGTTGTCGTTGAGCACGACGACGAGTTTGTCCAGGCCCAGATAACCGGCGTTGTTCAGGCCTTCGTAGGCCATGCCCGCCGTCAGCGCACCGTCGCCGATCACAGCGATCGTCCACTCTTCTCCGCCCCGCCGGCGAATCGCCTCGGCGATACCGGTGGCCGCGGAGATGGACGTACCCGCGTGACCTGCGCCGAACACGTCGAAAACCGACTCCTGGCGGCGCAGGAATTTGCCCATTCCGCCACTCTTGCCGATCGTCGGAAACTGCTCGCGACGACCGGTGAGCATCTTGTGCGGATAGCCCTGGTGACCGACATCCCATACGAGCTTGTCGCGCGGGGTATCGAAAACGAAGTGAAGCGCCGTGGTCAGCTCGACCGTTCCGAGGCTCGCCGCCAGATGCCCTCCGGTCTTGGAAATCGTCTCGAGGATCGCCTGGCGCAATGCGTGAGCAACCTCCGGCATCTGCTCAGTGGGCAGGGCTCGCAGATCAGCGGGGTTGTGGATTTGATCGAGAATGGAACTCATTTTTCCCTACGGTAGCCGTCCGACCAATGCTTCGGCCACACCTGTGAGGACCCAGGCCTGATCGCCGAAAATGGAACATGCTTCGAGAGCTTCCTCGACCAGTTCGGACGCACGGGCTCGAGCCTCATTCGGCGTCATGACCTGGAGGATCGAGCATTCCTCGGCGCCCTGATCGTCCAGATCATCCACCGTCTGGAAAGCCAGTCCATAGGCCCGGCCGAAGTGATCGAGCGACTCGAGTTCAGTCCCGGCAAGTCCCGCCAGAGTCCCGCCAGCGAGCGCGGAGAATCGAAATAGCGCCGCCGTCTTGCGCAGGTGAACGGAAACCACACGGTGAAACGTCGGCGTGCCGCTCGCCCAGCCCAGGTCGTCGACCTGACCGCCAATCAGTTCGCGTGAACCGGCCGCTCGAGCCAGTTGGGCGACCAGGGGCGCGGCTCGGTCGCTGGAACCCAGCTGCGCAAAGGCCTCGGTCAGCAGGGCGTCTCCGGCCAGCAGCGCGTTTGCTTCACCAAAACGCACGTGGGCCGTCGGTCGGCCGCGGCGCTCGTCGTCATCGTCCATGCAAGGCAGGTCGTCGTGAACCAGCGAATAGGCGTGGACCAGCTCGACCGCAGCCGCCGCCGGCAGGGCTGCGTCTGGACTGGCACCGGCCGCCACCGCCGCGCCAAAGCAGATCGCCGGGCGCAGACGCTTGCCACCCGAGAACACGGCGTAGCGCATCGCCTCGTGCAGGATCTCCGGAGGATCCACCACGGGGGCCAGACTCTTGTCCAGGTAGTGGTCGACGCGCTGCGCGCTATCGGAGATGAACTTGTCCAGATCGTGATCCAACCGAAATCCTTTCGCGCTACGCCGCTGGCAACTCCGAGCGCTTGACGACGCGACAGCGCGGTTCGGGGTGCTGGTCGGCTCGCACCCAGCGCACGCACATCGTGCCGTGATCGTGGCCCGCCGTGGAAATCCAGTTCGGGTGGCCCGGATCCTCGGATGCAATCGCGAGCTGGAACGAGCCATCGTCAGCGTACTGGGCGCCCGCACTGTTGATATGCACTGGTTCGAAGCGATAGTCCAGCGACTCCGCCCAGACGTTGCCCAGCTGGAAGTTCCAGTAGTCGCACTTCGGCGGCTGTGCGTCGATGAGCAGTACTTCGTCCTCCGCCAGGCTCCAGAGGCCCAGCCAGATGCGGATATTCGGATCCCCGCCTACGAGGCGGTGGTTTTCCTCGTCCGGCAGATGAAAGGCATTGACCGGCGCCTTGTCGCGAAAGGCCAGGACCCAGTCGGCAAACCACTGCGCACACCCCATGGCGTACATCGCCGAGCCCATGAGCTGGCCGGGAACACGCTCGGGATCCAGACGCGGAGGCGCTTTGTCGGCCGTGTCGAGACACTCGATCTCGATGTCTACGGCTCGCTCGGTCGCGCGATTCAGAAAAGTCTGTCGCACCAGGATCTGGGCGGTGTCCGGATTCATCTGCAGCCAGTTTCCCGTTTGTTGCTTCTGGCTCGCGATGATTTCGAAGCTACCGTCGGATTCCAACTTGAGCTCCGAGTCGTTCAGATGCCCGGCTCCGCCGCTGATGCGGGTCTTCGCCGCGAAGTTCTGATTCTGTGCCGCAAAACTCAGGTAGTGAATCGTGCCTCGCTGGCCGCGAATGCGGTACGTGAAATTGGGTTTCACCGACGCACTCACGTAGTAGTTGTCCGGATTGTCGAGACCCATCTTCACCAGATCGGGCATGGCGCGAAAGACCGGGTGATCCGAACCCGTGCTTTCTGCGAAGGACGAAAAGCCGGCCCTCAACAGTCGCGTCAGATAGCGCAGGCCTTCGGCGCGATCGAAGTCCGAAGCACCGAGATCTTCGCGCAAGATGACGTCACCGGCCTTCTTCAAGAGATCACAGAATTCGTTCCAGGCTTCACCAGAAGCCAGCTTGCCAACGGGATCGTCCGCCATCTTCTCGGGCCTCCTCAACCCATGTCGATCTTGAAACGCTCGGCGTAGCCCGCAAAGCGTTCTCGGATCGCGTCGGACGTGAGTCCGTAGTCATCCAGCTTGTACTCGTGAGTCCCGTGTCTGTCCTTCGGGTGGCTCTCGATGTGCGCGACCAGCGACGCCCGGGTGGCGCCCTGGAGAGGGAGATCGAACTGCCCGTAGATTCGCTCGGCCACCTTCATGGAATCGTCGACGAATTCGTCGTGACTCACGTCGACAAAGCGCCCCGGATCCAGGCGATCCCGCTCTTGCAGTCCCCGCTCGAGCGAGGTCGCGTAGAAATCCATGACGACAGGACCCAGCAGGTGCGAATCGATCTCGAGTTTGTTCTTCATGAGGACGTGGGTCATGCTGCATATCGACGCGATACAGGCCAGTGGATTGCGATGGCTCCACACGATGGATACGTCGGGAAACGTGGACGTGAGTGCGTCGATGCCCCACATATGCGCGGGCGCTTTCAATAGCCAACGCTCACCTGGCCGCTGCCAGTCGAGCAGACGCAACAGGTCGGCGTAGTAGGCGTACATCCCCAGCAGATCCTGATCGCGGTACCAGGAAGCGTAGGGTTCGAGCATGACTTCGACGCCCATCTGGACGCCGTGCATCGCGTAGGCGTGCAGCAGCACGCACTCTTCGGGAGTGTCCGCGCTCGTGTAGTGGATCTTCGTGAACTCGGGATTGTTCTCGCGGGTCTTGGCAAAATGCGCTTCGATCGCGTCCCGGCGCGGATCGGACGCGCCTGGCTCCAGGCCTTCCATGGGATCGGGAAATTGCGTCTCCCACATCCGCAGGGGGCGCACCGCCGGATCCGCTCCCAGTAGACTGAAGAGAGCGGACGTTCCGGAGCGCGGCAGCCCGGTCAGTACCATCGGTGCCGAGATCTCGCGTTCGCGAATCTCGGGATGTTCCTTGAACGCCTTCTCGATGCGCTGTCGCGTCGACAACAACTGCACCAGGCGACGACGATTGCCGCGCCGGCCCTTCTCCGAGTACGCGTTCACATCGTAGGTGCGCAGGAGCATTCGAAATCCATCGAGATAGTCAGAACCGAAGTCGCTCAGACCGGTCGCCGCGCACACTTCGTCCAGGATCTCCTGCTCGCCAAAACTCACTTCACTCACCCGGATCCTCCGATAGCGCCAGACGGCTCTCGACGGGTCCTTCGGGACCGTCCTCGAGCTGGCGAATTCTGACACGCGCAGCTTCCAGTCTGCCCGAACAGAGCTTGACCAGGCGCACGCCTTCCTCGAAGGCCGAGAGCGATTTCTCCAGGTCGAGTTCTCCGTCTTCCAGCCGCCCGACCACCGATTCGAGACGCTCGAGTGCCTCCTCGAAGCTGGGCTCGGCCGCTTGTGTCGATTTCACCGTCTTCTTCTCACCTGTACTCACGAAATCTCCGTCTCCAGCACCGATGCCAGTAGAGCGTCGTCCTTCAACCGCACGCGAATCGTTTCGCCCTGCGAAACCTGCGCACTCGAAAACACGATCGCATCGTCGGATTCGCGTCGCGTGATGCTATAGCCGCGCCCGAGCACTCCCAGGGGTGAGAGCGCGTCGAGCTGGCCGCCCAGCGCGCCGAGCTTCGAAAACGAGCGTTCGTGTCCGCGCTTCACCGCCGCGATCAGTCGCAACTGAATCTGCTGAACACGCCGTGTCATCTCCTCGATCCTGCTGCGCGGATGGACCACGCCCCGACGAAGCCCGTCCAGCCTGCTCGCAAGACCGTCGATCCGCCTTTGCAGCGCCAGTGAGAGCCGACGAGAACGCGCCTCGAGCGCCTCGAAAAGCGCTCCGGCATCGGGCACGATCAGCTCCGCCGCGGCCGTCGGCGTGGCCGCACGGACATCCGCAACCAGATCGCTGAGCATCACGTCGACTTCGTGACCGATCGCCGAGACCACGGGCGTTTCGAGCTCGAAGATCGCTCGCACGAGTTCCTCTCGATTGAAGTTCCACAAGTCTTCGATCGAGCCGCCGCCGCGCGTGAGTACGATCGCGTCGATATCCTGACGCGCGTCCAATAGATGGAGTCCGCGCACGAGTTTGCGCCAGGCTCCTTCGCCCTGCACCGGCGCGCCGTAGACCAGCACATCTGAGGCTGGAAAGCGCGCGCGCAGACCCCGCAAGAAGTCGTGAATGGCCGCACCCTCGAGGGAAGTGATCAGGCCAATGCGGCGCGGCAGATACGGCAGCGGGCGCTTGTGCTCGGCATCGAAAAGCCCCTCTTCGGAGAGTCTCTTCTTCAGGCGTTCGAACGAGGCGCGCAACGCACCTTCACCGCGCGGTGCCAACCGGTCGACGATCAGCTGTAGCGCACCGCGTTCTGGATACAGGTCGAGCCGCGCGCGCACTCGCACCAGCATGCCCTCTTCGGGTTCGATCGGGGAACGGGCTGCACTGCCGTGAAACCACACGGCGCGAAGCTGCGTCTGCTCGTCCTTCAGATCGAAATAGAAATGGCCCGCGCGCGAGCGAAACACCGATCCGACTTCACCTTCGACCCAGACGGTTCCGAAGTCGTCAAACTGCTCGCGAAGCTTCGCGATCAGCTCCGAAACCCGGAGAGTCTGGTCGGCCTCGCCACCTGGAACTTCCATGAGCCCATGATAACGATCCCGATCGCTGGCCGGGGACCGGCCGTGCGGAGCGCCCGCCCGCCGCGACCGGCCGGTCGCGGCGGGCGGAAATCCTTCGCTCCGAGCCTACGAGGTCTCCGGATCGTCGAGCTTCGAGAAGATGGTCCAGCTCTTCAGCAGATCGATGGCCCGCGTGAGCTGGCGATCCTTGGGAAGCTGGCGCTGGAAGCGTTGTTCCTTGGTTTCAGAGCGAAGCTCCTCGGGCACCGGATCCTGCTTTTCGGCCGTGAAGTGGCCCTCGAGATCCTCTTCGCCAAAGCTCTTGCGTTCGGCCGGCTTGTCGAGCCCCTCGAGTTCTCTCTGGCTGTACGGCTCGACGCCGACGTCGGGCTGGATGCGCACTTCCTGGATCGAACGGCCACTCGGCAGGTAGTACAACGCAGTGGTCAGGCGCAGCCCGGACCCGTCTTCGAGCGGGATGATCGTCTGGACAGATCCCTTGCCGAAGGTCTCGGTGCCGATCACGAGTGCGCGGCGATGGTCCTGTAGCGCACCTGCGACGATCTCAGACGCCGAAGCGCTGCCGCCGTTCACCAGCACCACGATCGGATAGCCCGGTTCGGTTCCATCGCTCTTCGCGCTCCAGTCCATGCGATTGCCACCGCCGCGACCTTCCGAGAACACGATCAAGCCATCTTCCAGGAACAGGTCCGCGACGCGCACCGCCTGATCCAATAGACCGCCGGGGTTGTCGCGCATATCGAGAATCAGTCCGCGGAATTCGGAATGCGACTCGCGCGCGGCGTCGAGGGCCTCCTGGAGGTCAATGGTCGTGCGCTCCTGGAACTGACTCAGGCGAACATAGGGAATATCTTCTTCGATCATATGCATCGTGACGCTGGAAACACGGATCGAGGCACGCTTGATCGTGTAGGGCTGCGGCGAGGTGAAGCTCTTGCGCATGATCTGGATCAGGATCTTGGTCCCACGCGGGCCGCGCATGAGCTTGACGGCCTCCATCAGGTTCATGTCCTGTGTCGACTTGCAGCTTTCTTCGGTCGCGTCGGGGCACACCGCCACGATCTGATCGCGGGCCCTCAGACCGGCGAGCGCAGCGGGTGTGCCGTCGATCGGCGCGACTATGGTCACGTAGCCATCGCGTTTGGTGATCTCGATGCCGAGCCCTTCGAACTCACCCTTCGTGTCGCGCTGCACCTCCTTGTAAAGGTCGCGCGAGAGATATGACGTATGAGGATCGAGCGTATCGAGCATGCCCTCGAGGGCTCCCTCGACCAGGTCGCGCTCGCTGACGTCCTTGACATAGTGCTGGCGCACCAGGTGCAAAACACTCGTGAGCAGCGCCAGGTCCTGATAACTCGGCCCCGCGTGGCTCGAACGCAGCAGGCCGCCGCCGTTGAGCGAAAGGAACACCAGACCGGTCAGCGCCAGTCCGGTCACGATCGTTCGAAGCTTCATCTGAGTTCCCCGTTGTTTGTCGTCTGCCGCTAGAGACCCAGCCAGACCCTTGGGTCCACGGGCTTGCCACGGTGTCGAATTTCAAAGTAAAGCCCGGGTCCCGACAGGGATCCAGTATCTCCCACAGTTCCGATCTGATCGCCTTGTTCCAGGTCGGCTCCCGCCTCGACGCCCAGTTCGTTCAGATAGCCCGAAACGCTGACATCTCCACGCCCGTGATCCACGATCACCATCTGCCCGTAGCCCCTGAACCAGCCCGCAAACAGCACCCGCCCGGACGCGACTGCGTGCACGGGCGCGCCCATGGGGGCTTCGAATTCAATGCCGTTTCGGAGCGTTTCCGTGCCAAATTCCGTGTCCACCTGCCGTCCGAAGCCCATGCGAACCGCTCCCGCGACGGGCTGGGGGAGCCGGCCCTTGTCGAGGCCCGTTGCAGCAGACGAAGTGGAACCGGACGGCATTCGGGCCAGGGCCTTTTCCAGGCGCTGAGCGGCGTCTCGCAACTCCGCCGCAGCGCGCTTTTCCCGATCGGCGCGGTTGCGCAGTGTGGCCACCAGGTTCTTGCGCTCGACCAGCTTGCGCCGGGCCCGATCCTCGCGCACGGCGAGTTCTTTGCGCGATGCCTTGAGCTCGGTGAGCAAGACGCGGCTGGCCTCTCGAGTCCGCACGAGTTCGAGCTGGCGCGCGCGATGGCGCTGAAAGAGTTGCCGGTCGCTGTCGAGAATGCGCGCCAGGTTCTGCCGGCTGCGCGCAAAGGACTGGAAATCTCCCGCTGTGTAGAGCGATGCGACTCCTCCCGTCGATGCGAACTTGTAGAGAGCAACCAGTCTCACTTCCAGATCTCTGCGGGTTTTGCT
Organism: bacterium; assembly: GCA_024226335.1. Lineage (NCBI taxonomy): Bacteria > bacterium. The sequence goes on along the minus strand of JAAELY010000191.1, from coordinate 31,365 downwards.
CAACGCGCGTTCTGCGGCCTTGACCTGTTTGCGAGCGCGCCTGTCTTCCCCATCGGCCGAGCGTTCCTTCGTCCGAAGTCGTCGGACACTGCGCCGAACTTCCGCGAGCTGGCGGTCGACCTCGTCCAGTTCACCCACGACGCCCTCGGCCTCGCTCTGGTACTCGCTGGCCTTCTTCTCACGCGCCTCGATCTCTTTTCGGATCGACTCCAGGCGATCGCTCTTCGGGTCGGCCGAGACGTCCCCGACGCCGAATATCAGCGCCAAGGCACAGCTGAGCGCCAACGTCGCCGGGAGTTTCAAGTCCGTTCGTCCAGGCGCGTGAGGGAGAGCACGGCCCCGCCCAGTCCCATACCGGTGCCCAGAAGGAGCAAGCCCATCGACCCACCGAGATCGAAGAACTCGACCGGGCGATCGCCCAGAAGGAATTCGAGCGGTGCCCCGAGCAGGGGAAGTCCCAGCACGAAGAGACCGTAGAGCGCCAGCAGGGCCAGAGCAGCGGCGGATGCGCCCTGGAGAGCACCCTCGAGATAGAACGGCAGGCGCACGAAGAACCCGCGCGCACCGACGAGTCTCTGGACCTGGATCTCGTCGGAGCGGGTGTGGACGGCCAGGCGCACCGTTCCAGCGACGATCGAGCTGAGGATCATCAGCAGGACCAGACCCAGTCCCAGGCCCAGCCACTCCGCCACGCGCACGGTGCGCGCGTAGCCCGCCACCCAGTCCTCGCCGTAGCGCACCTCGTCGATACCCTGGGTGGCTCCAGCGCTGGCCGCGACCCGGCGAGCGTTTTCGGGTGAACGCATGTCATCTGCGAGCACCAGTTCGAAGGAACCGGGCAGCGGATTGTGGTCCAGATCCTCGAGAATCGCCGCATCCTCGCCGAGTTCGCTGCGCAGTCGGCCCAGAGCCTTGTCCGGGCTGATGTACTGCACGCGCGCCACGCCTTCGAGCGCGCGAAACCCGTCTCCAAATGCCGCCACCGCATCCTTGTCCGGAGTTTCGCCGGGCACGAGAAAGGCCACGATGCGCAGATCCTCGCCGAAGCGCTCGAGCACACCGCGCATGTTCTGGACGATCAGGAGATAGCCCGCCAACACGAGCAGGCCCCCGGCCATGGTCGCTACGGAAACAAGGAAGACGAACGGGGTCTCACGCGTGCCACGCAGACCCGAACGCAACGCAACCGAGAGGCGTCTTGCCGTGCGCGCGTCGATCACGAGCGGTGCGAGACCATCTTCTGAAGGGTGTTGGGCAGGGCGTCGGGTGGACGATCGACGGCCAGGCGTCCCTTGTCGAGCACCAGCCGGCGGTGCCGGTAGCGCGCCAGCAGACTGGGATCATGCGTGGCCACGATCACGGTGGTTCCGCGCGCGTGTGCATCCGCAATGATGTCCATGATGTCGACGGCGAGGTCGGGATCGAGGTTTCCTGTCGGCTCGTCCGCAAGCAGAAGCGACGGGTCGTCGACCAGGGCGCGCGCGATCGCCACGCGTTGCTGTTCACCTCCGGAGAGCGCGCGGGGCTTGGCGTCGATCTTGTGTCCGAGACCGAGGCGCTTGAGCATGTTCCAGACGCGCGCGCGAATCTCGCGGCGCGAAGCGCCCGCGATCTCGAGCGTGACCGCCACGTTGTCGAAGATACTGCGCTCTGGGAGCAGTTTGAAATCCTGGAAGATCACACCGATCTGCTGGCGCAGCTCCGGGACGGCCGCATGCGTGAGGCGCGAGATATTGCGGCCTGCAACCAGAATCTGCCCGGAACTCGGCTTCTCGGCGCCGAATAGCAGGCGCAGAAGCGAGGTCTTGCCCGCGCCGCTCGAACCCGTCAGGAAGACGAATTCGCCGCGTTCGATATCGAGCGACACGTCGCGAAGCCCGAACTGGGTCGCGTCGTAGCGCAGATCGACGTGATACATCTGGATCATGTTTCGCCTCGGAGGGGAGGCGTACGACGGGAGCTATTCCCGTGCGAGATGAGCGAGGATGACCTCGTCCAGGCGTCGCTTCGAGACCACGCCCGAACCGAAGTCCTGGGATGCGCGTTCGGTTTCGGTGTTCTCGCGCGGTTCCTCCGCGAGTCCCACCTTATGGTCGAGTCCGCCCGCCTTGAGCTGCTTCACGATGCCGCGGTGCTGTTCTTCCATGAACTGGCGAACTCTGGCTTCGCGATCTTCGATCTCGAAGTCGTAGGTCTGCTTCTTCGACAGCAAGATCGAGCCCCCCTCGTACAAGAGGGTGACGATACTCGGACTCTGGGCACCGCCGTCTTCCGTTTGAACGTGGAAGATCCTGCCGCTGTAGCGGACGTTCGTGTTGAAACCGCCGACCATTGCCTCTCAAACCCCTCCGCCGCGAAGTGTGCGGGACCCCCGGTGCGCCCGCAAGCACTCGGTGAGAAAGAACCCATACGGCATCAGGGGTTATCGGTCACTTGCGCGCAGGAGTTTACGCTTCGATTTCGGCGTGAACCGGCCCGGAATTCGCCCGCAGGCGCGGCTGTCGCAAGAACCGCGAAGCGGGACCCAGAAGAGGCGCCCCGGTGGTAGACCGGAGCGCCCCCGGGGGGACGGGAAGACAATCAGCGCCGGAACCTCGAGCCAGGAATACCGCTCAGCCGGCGCCAGCCGGTCGCACAAAACGCGAGCAGCATGAGGGAGACGGCCCCGGACTCGGGTACCGCAATTGGCCCGCCACCGGGTGTCGGGGTTTCGAGCGCGACGAAGTCGACCCCGTTGTCGTTCGTATCGACGTTGGCAAACAGTCGCGCCACGCTCTGACCGGAGGGCGGATCTGGCGCGGGCGACCCCTCGCCGGCAAACACATCACCCGCGCCGAAGCTGCCATACCCGAGCGCGTCCACGATCGAGTCCGCAGGATCCCGCAACACGATCGAGTCCGGACCATTCTGGAAGTCGAAGTTCAGCGTCAGGTCCGCATTCGGCACTGCGGTCGTCGCTCCGTCGAGATCGGCGATCACGAAGAAGCCGTCGCCGGGAATGCTGCCCGTAAGCGAGAGCGTCGGCCCAACCGCCCCGCCCGAGCCGTTCACGCCCTCGACCCGGTAGCCGTCCAGGGAAAGGCCGGAAGCCCCGTACAACTCCACGAACACCAGACCGTTGTCACTCCCGGCCGGGTCGTAGAAGACTTCACTGATCTGAAGAGATATCGCCTGGGCCGGTAGCGCCGCTGCGGTGACCAGAACGAGGCTCGAAACGAAGTGAATGATCGATTTCATCGGTTCCTCCCGGGACCCGTGGACGGGTGGGTTTCGAAGCGTGTGAGCAAACCGCCGGTCCAGCCATCGAGCTGGGCGGTGAGTTCCCGGACACGCAAATCGTGCTCGCGCCGCTCTGACCTGGCGGATTCGCTGGAATCCGCGGAAACGCGTAAGCGTTCCAAAACGCGTTCGCGTTCGAAGTACAGCCGGTGGATGCGCTCCAGTACCTGGTCGCGCATCTCGATCAGACTTCGTCGCTCACGCGATACGGCCAGTGCGTCGTTCGGTGTGGCGAGTCGGGTGAAATCCCAGGTCAGCTGAAAATCCAGACTCAGACCTCGATCGCGCCCGCGCTCCGAGTCGAGCAGGCCGCGCACTTCACCCGACGACAGGACCTCGTCGCGATCTCGGTCGCGGTGAGAATCGCGGTCGATACTGAGACCCGCGCGAAGCTGCGGATACAGAGCGGAGCGACGTGCACGCTCTTCCAAGCGCGCAATGCGCGATGGATTCAACTCCAGGTATGCGAGGGCGGCGCGCTGGATTCGACCGATGTCTGCGCGCGGAATTCGACCGGAGCGCAGCCCCGGAACTTCGCCCGAAGCACCGCCACTGCGCTCGGCCGCGCGGCCGGCGCCGTTACCGGTTCCGCCTGGTTCCGTGGAGAGCTCGGCGATGCCATCGCGCGTCGCAACGAGGAGGCGTCCGGAACGCACGACGATGTCGTGGGCCGGGGAGGCCAGGAGGCTCGTCGGCACCTGGTTTTCCCAGTCCGTCGCATCGTAGCTGTACAAACCGCGCGCGGACGCGACCCAGAGTCGATCCCCTCGAACCTCGATCGCCCGCAACTCGCCGACCCCGAGCTCCACCCGGCGCGACTGCGAACCTTCAACCCGCCAGATGCCCTGCGGAACGCAGAGCAGTGTGGCTCCGGCGATGCGGGCCAGGTCGCGCAGTTCCCACCAACCATCTTCCTGTGCTTGAATTCTCCGCTCCAAAACTCCGGAATGGCTCACACTTGCCTTGCCCGACCAGAGGGCACGCCGCGCGGCGACCCAGACCTGCTCCCCGTCTGCCTGCACGGCGAAGACTTCACCGGGCGGCAGGTCGAGTCTTCTGCGAAACGCCGATTCGTCAGGCCCTCGGGCGAACAGGCCGACTTCGGAAGCCACCCATTCAGTACCGCCCGGGTTTGCCGCGACTCCTCGGACGCGCGCACCGGCCCCGAGCGGGATCGCGCGCGGGGCCGGGGTCCGATCGCGCCAGTCGTACAGACCGGAAGAAGTCGCGATCAGGGTTCCGCGCGCGGTATCGGCCAGACCGCGGGCCTGGCCCCGTGTCGCGACCTTGTGCCACTCGCCGCGCACCTCGCGGTAGAGGCCGTGCGCGGTCGCGATCAGGAGATCGTCTTCGTGTTGCACGGCATCGATGACAGGAGCCGGAGGCCGGGCCGCCCACCAGTGCGGCGCGAGGGCGGTAAACAGGATTCCGATAGCGGCGGAGATCGAGAGGCTCATGGGCCCCTGGGAGAGCAAACCCCGTGCCGCCAGTTCTCCTTGAATTCCGCCAATGAATCCGGACGGCTGCACGTGCCATGTGAACGTCGCACGGGCGCCGCGTGAAGACTCTGACTCGCGCCCATCCGCCTCCCTCGACACCTTCGAGGCCCGAACGTAGAATCCGAGACGAAACGCGGCGTTGCAGACAACGTCGCAGGGAAGACTGGGGAGTTCCAGAGAATGTGGTCCGTCGTCGTCCAGATCGCGCTGATGGCCCTTTTGTGCGCGCTGCCGCTGGGCGCGAAGGCTGAGCTGTATCGCTGGATCGACGAAGAAGGCATCCGCCACTACACGACGGATCCGGAACGCATTCCGCGCGGAGTCAGCGCATCTCTTGTCGTGCGCGAAGCCCCGCAGGCGCCGGAGCTTCGCACCGGGCGCAACACCGCCGAACAGGCTCCGCCGCTGCGCGAACCGCTGCGCGAAGCGGACGCCGACAGACCCGCAGACAAGATTGAACCGCTTCCCCATCCGGCGACACCCGGAGACGAAATGCTTGCGCCGACGGCGGCCCGACCCGGCTCACTCGCAAAACCGAGCGCGAGTGCCGCTCCGAAACTGCCGCCCATCGAGACGGGCCTGGAGACACCCCGGGCGAACCCGGTGCCGGTCGACCCGCCGATCGACCCAGAAACGACCGGCGACCTGAGCCTGGAAGAACTCGAAGATCTCGTGGAGCGCGACCGAGACGAACTGCGCCGCCTGATTGGTGAACGCGAATGGCAGGGAGCCGAACTCGCCAAGGATGAGCGCTTGCGCGAACTCGCGGATCGGCTGCCGCGCATGCAGGCTCGGCTCGAACGGCTGCGCCGGAGCGCAAACCCCTAGTGCCCTGTTCCAGAAGTTCGCCAACTATCGCGACGCCCGCCCATCCCCGCCGACTGCGTTGGAAAGGCCTTGAAGTATCAACGGATACTCCGGCGGCCTCCCGCCTTGCCAGCGGGGCGTCCGGGCACCGGGATAGTCAGCGAACTTCTGGAACGGGACACTAGTGCCCCGAGTCGTCGCGCTCGCGGGCGGTGTCGGTGCAGCTCGATTCCTGGCGGGACTGGTACGCGTACTACCGCCCGAAGATCTGACCGTGATCGTCAATACCGGAGACGATCGCGACTTCTTCGGACTGCGCGTGTGCCCCGACCTGGACATCGTCACCTATACGCTCGGCGGTGTGGTCAATCCGGACACGGGCTGGGGTTTCCAGGGGGATACCTATCACTGCCTGGATGCGCTGCGCGGACTGCGCTCCGACGTCTGGTTCAATCTGGGCGATCGCGACCTGGCCACGCACATCCAGCGCAGTTCGCGTCTGCGCGAAGGCGCGGGCCTGGCGCAGATTGCCGGTGAAATCGCGCGATCGTTCGGCCTGGGTATCCGCCTGCTGCCCATGAGCGAAGACCCCGCTCCGACAATGATCGTGCGCGAGGACGGTTCGCGCTGTGACTTCGAGGAGTACATGGTGCGCGACGGCGCACCCGACGACATCGCGAAGGTGGACCTGTCGGCCGCGGAAGCGGCGCGCCCCGGTCCGGGCGTGCTCGAGGCGATCGACGGAGCGGAAACCATACTGATCTGCCCGAGCAACCCGGTGGTCTCGATCGGAACCATCCTGGCCGTACCCGGCGTGCGGGAGCGACTCGAGGCACGCCGCTGTGCTGTGGCCGTCAGCCCGATCATCGGCGGACGGCCGGTCAAGGGGCCGGCGGACCGGCTGATGCGAGCGCTGGGCGTGCCCGTGTCGGCATTCGGCGTTGCGCAGCTGTACCGGAAGATCTGCCGCGGTATGGTGATCGATTGCGAGGACGACGGGCTGCGCGCCGAGATCGAGGCGCTCGACATCGAAGTGCGCGTGGAGGAAACGCTGATGCGAAAGGTAGAGATCGCCGCGGACCTGGCCCGTAGCGCTCTGGACCTGGCCGGACATCCGGCATGAGACTGGCTGCCGCGGTTCCGGTCAAGGATTTCACGCGCGCCAAGAAGCGCCTGCGCTCGCGCTTCAGCGACGCGGAAGTCGAACGCATCCTTCGAGCGTTGCTTGCAGATGTGCTCGACGCGCTCAAGTCCGCAAAACATATCGATCGCGTGCTGGTGCTGACCGACGATCCGGCCGTCGCCGATGCCGCGCGGGAAGCCGGAGCCCGGGTGCGCGAACGCAAGCCCGACCCCGGTCTGAACCCGGTGATCGACGAAGCGGCGGCGGATCTCGAAGCTCAGGGCTACGACGGGATGCTCGTGGTCCTGGGCGATCTTCCCCTGCTGAAGGGCGCGGACATCGATGCGATGATCGATGCGAGTGGGGACTACCCGGTGGTCATCGCACCGGCCGCCGATGAAGGGACCGCCCTCCTCCTGCGGCGTCCGCCCACGCGCATCCCCGCGCGCTTCGGTCCCGAGAGCAGTCGCGCACATCAGATCGCCGCGCAGGAAGCCGGTTGCGAAGCGCTCTGGTACACGGCGATGCCCGAGTCGACGCGAGTCGACCTCGACACGCCCGATGACGCGGTACGCCTGATCGCCACCGCCGTGCCGTGTCGCACGCGCGAAATCCTGCGCGAGTTGCTGTCCTGATGCGTCTCGAACTGGTCGCGCTCCAGGGCCTCCCGGAAATCCGCGCGCACGATGACCTGCCGCGCATGCTGGCCGAGCTCGTCCCAGAAGGCCCGGGCGTACTCGTGGTCGCGCAGAAAATCGTCTCGAAGGCGGAAGATCGCGTGATCCCGCTCGAGCGCGTGAAGCCGTCCGCCGAGGCCATCGAACTCGCCAAACAGGTCGACAAGGATCCGCGTCTGGTCGAACTGACTCTCGGCGAATCCCGGCGCGTGGTGCGCGCGGCCCCGGGCGTGCTGATCACCGAGACGCACCACGGACTGGTGTGCGCGAACGCGGGCATCGATCAGTCCAACGCGCCCGAAGGCTGCGCAATCCTGCTTCCACTGGACCCCGACGCCTCCGCGCGAGCGATCCTGGCGGCCCTGGGCCCGCAGCGAGCCGTACTCATCTCCGACACCTTCGGACGCCCCTGGCGCGAGGGTCAGGTCGACGTGACCATCGGCGTAGCCGGCCTGGAACCGGTGCGCGACTACCGTGGCGAACGCGACCGGGAAGGCCGTGAGATGCAGGTGACCGCCCTGGCGACCGCAGATCAACTGACGGCTGCGGCCGGCCTGCTGATGGAAAAGGACGCGGGCACGCCGTGCGTCTGGATCACGGGCCTCTCGCCCCACGGCGACGGAAGCCTGGCCGATCTAATGCGGGATCCGGCGCTCGATCTGTTTCGGTAGTTGAGGGAGAGCTTCGAACGTTCCCGGGGCGGCGTGACGTTTCCTTCGTTCGCTTCGCTGGGGCGGGGGTTGATGAGTTGCTTGGGGGGTAGGTTGGGTCGCTCTTGACGCTCACTTCGGGAAACGTCACGCCGCCCCGGGGATCGCGCACCATCTCGGACTCTGGTGGATGGAAGCGGGGCTACGCCCCGCCCGGGGGTGGGTCGGTGGATCGGTGGGTCGTTGGATGGCTTCTGATCCTCTAGAGCAGTTTTGTTCCGTCGGCTCTCAGGAATTCCAGGTCTATCCAGTCGGTGAGCCAGTTGCCTGCGAGGCTCAGACCCTTTCCTGATTTGCCCGAGACTGCGGCGACTTCGTCTGGCTTCAGATTGACTTCGCTTGCGATCGCGGTGGTGCGCGCGTGGAGCTGGCTGGGCTTGAGTTTGTCTGCCTTGGTGATCACGAGGCGGGCGGGAATGTTCTGCATTTCCAGCCAGGCCAGTAGTTCTCGCTCTTCGATCTCGGGACCGCGTCGGGCGTCGACCAGGAGCACCGCTCCGCGCAGTGCAGCGCGCGAGCCGAGCAAGTAGGACTCCACCAGCGGCTTCCAGGCCCGGCGCTCTTCCTTGCCGACCGCGGCGTAGCCGTAGCCGGGCAGGTCCACCAGATAGGCGCGCTGCTCCAGCCTGTAGAAGTGGATGCGCCGGGTCTTTCCGGGTCGAGCGCTGGTGCGCGCGAGGTTCTTGCGCCCGATCAGGGCGTTGATGAACGTGGACTTTCCGACATTGGAGCGGCCCATGACGGCGACCTCGGGCAGACCGTCGGAGGGGAACTGGGAGGCGTCCGCAGCATCGTGCGCGAGTTTGGCATTCACGGGTCTGTCTCCTGGTTCCTCAGCGATTCCCTGATGTTTGACGCTTCAGGGGTCCCAAGTTAGCCTCAGCATCGCTGACCGCACGGCTCTCAGATGAGCAGCCAAACAGGGTGGAAGATTGCAGAGCCTGAGGAACTGAGCATGAGCAAGGGAGTTCAGATCGCGATCGCCGCCGTCACGGTATTTGCCGCGGTAGCCATCGGACTCACCCAGATGGACGGCGAAGACGGAACCTTCACGTACTACTCGAGTGTTGGCGACTTCGTGGGTGATGGCGCTCCTGAAAGCTCCGCTGGCGTAGCGCGCGTGCACGGCTTCGTGGTCGCCGGTTCCATCCAGGCGGATCTGCCTGCGGGCCACGTCGACTTCTCGATCAAGGACGCCGAGAACCCCGGCCTGCTTTCGGTGCGATTCCTGGGGATCGACGTACCGGATCTGTTTCGCGACGGTGCCGAGGTCGTGATCGAGGGCCGCTTCGAACGAGGCACCTTCCTGGCCGAGCGTGTAATGGCGAAGTGTCCTTCCAAATACGAAAACCAGGAGCCGGGTACAGAAGCCTGATCTCCCCGGCCGAAATCGCCGATGGTCGGAGGCGGTTCGAGGCCGGAAACGGTAGAACACTGGAGACCCGTTGCTCGTAGCAGTCGGCAACTACTCGCTGTACTTGATGCTCGGCTTCTGCATCTACGCCCTCGTAGCTGCGCTGATCGGCGCCAACCCGGAACGCGAGGCGTGGCTGCGCAGTTCGGAACGCGCGGTCTACGCGGTCTTCGCATTGTGCTGTCTGGCGATGCTCGGTGTAGAGGTCGCCCTGGTGACCGATCGCTTCGATCTGGCCTTCGTCGCCAAGACCTCGGCACGAGAGCAACCACTCCTGTTCAAGCTGGCGCTCTGGGGTGGTCAGGCCGGTTCGCTGCTGCTCTGGGCCTGGCTCTTGTCACTGTTCAGCTTTCTGGTCGTCCTGCAGAACCGCCAGCGCAATCGCATGCTGATGCCCTGGGTCATCGCCTCGATGATGCTGAATCTGCTGTTCTTCGGCGCGATCGTCACATTCAGCAGCAACCCCTTCGAAGCCCTGCCGGCGGCGAAGGCCTACTCCAACGGTGCGGGCATGAATCCGCTCCTGCAGCACGCGGCCATGCTGGTCCACCCGCCGGTTCTGTACATCGGGTTCATCGGCTTTTCCGTGCCTTTCAGTTTCGCGGCTGCGGCCATGATCACGGGACAACTCGGCACGACCTGGTTCGAAACCACGCGCCGTTGGACGCTGGTTTCCTGGTTCTTCCTGGGCATGGGTTTGATGATCGGCGGGCGCTGGGCCTACGAAGTCCTGGGCTGGGGCGGTTACTGGGCCTGGGATCCGGTCGAGAACGCCTCGCTCATGCCCTGGTTGGCGGCCACCGCGTTTCTGCACTCGGTGATCATCCAGGAAAAGCGGGGCATGCTGAAGATCTGGAACGTGGCCTTGATCGGCCTGACCTACTCACTGTGCGTGTTCGGCACATTCCTCACGCGCAGTGGAGTAGTGCAATCGGTGCACAGTTTCGCGAACGCGGGTTGGTTCGGCACGCTCTTCCTGGCCTACGTCGCCGTGCTCGCCATCGGCTTTGCGGCGCTGCTGATCTGGCGCCTGCCCCTGCTGCGCAGTCACAACAAGCTCAACTCCATCGTTTCCCGAGAGGCGAGCTTCCTGCTCAACAACTACGTGTTCATCGGACTGCTGGCGATCGTGTTCTTCGGAACCTTGTACCCGGTATTCTCGGAATCGCTGACGGGCGTGCGCACCCAGATCGGACCGCCGTTCTTCCAGCGCTACTCGGGTCCCCTGGCGATCTTCATGCTCTTCCTGACCGGCGTCGGACCGCTGATCGCCTGGCGCCGGGCGACCTGGATCAACCTGCGCAAGAGTTTCCTGTGGCCGGCGGTGATCACCCTTGCGACCGTGGTCGGGACACTCGCGGTCGGCGTACGTGAGTTCTACCCGGTGTCCTTCCTGGCGCTCTGCGCCTGGGTGATCGCTACCATCGTCGAGGAATACCAGCGCGGCATCCGCGCGCGACGCCGCCGCGGCGAGAACTCACTGCAGGCCGCACTCGGCCTGATCCGGCGCAATCAGCGCCGTTACGGCGGCTACATCGTGCACCTGGCCATCGTGCTCATGTTCATCGGATTCGCCGGAGCCTCGTTCAACTCCGAAGAGACCCGACTGCTGAAGCCCGGCGAAACCTGGGAGGTGAGCGGATACAGTCTCGAGTACCGCCAGGTGCGACCGGTTCGGCACGCGCACTACGCGGGAGCGGTCGCGCGTCTCGCCTTGAAAGACCAGGGGAAACCCGTCGGTGTGCTCTTGCCCGAGAAGCGCATGTACTTTCAGCAGGAACAACCGACCACGATTCCGGCCATCGCCAGCAACCTTCGCGAAGATTTCTACGTGATCCTTGCGGGACTTCAGCCCGATCAGTCGATCGCGGTGAAGGTCTACATCAATCCGCTGGTCAACTGGATCTGGATTGGTGGCTTCGTGCTGGTATTCGGCAATACGATACTGCTGTGGCCCTTCAAGCGGCGCGGGAGCGGCGCGGGAGCGAGAACGTGATCCCCGCAACGCCTGGAACCTTCCGCACAATCGGCGCCACCCTGATCGCGCTCTGCCTGAGTTGGATCGGGGCGGGAAGTGTTTCGGCAGCGGTCGTGGAGGGGCGAGTTCTGCACTCCACGCGACCGGAAGCCGTCGAAAACCTGGAGATCCTGGCCCTCGGCATCAGCGGCGATCCCAATAGCGACACGATCGAGCGCAGAACGCGTAGCGACAGCGACGGGCACTTCCGCTTCGACGACCTGCCGGCGCCCGCCGCCTATCTCTTGCGGGCCATCTTCGCGGGCGTGGTGTTTCCAGGAGGCACTGCGATCTTCCGACCGGGCGAGCCGGAATCCGCAGACCCGGTCGTGATCCATGTTTTCGACCGCAGCGAAGATGCGAGTGCGCTTTCGATCAACTCGATGCAATGGGTCTTCGAGCGCGAGGCCGGTGTCTACCGAGTCGATGTGAACGTGTCGATTGCGAACTCGAGCGCGATGATGGTGCAGATCGACCCGAACGATCCTCCCGCAATTCGCCTTCCCCTGCCCGCCGGGTACTCGGAACTCAAACTGCCCTTCGGCAAGCTTCCCAAGGGAGTCACGATCGCGGGCGAGGTCGTCGAGGTCCGCGGACCCGTCATGCCGGGCGAAGAGGGCCTGCGGGTCAACTTCGCCTTCGACCTGGGCGACGACTCGGCGCTGCTGGAAACCGAATTGCGCTTCCCCGATCGCGTGGACAGCTTGCGCCTGTACGTGCGCGACTTCGGCATCGAGGTCACGGCCGATGGCCTGCACCCGGCCCAGCCTGCACGCCAGGACGATGTGTTCTATCTGGGCTTCGTGGGCTTCGATCTGCCCCCCGGACAAGTGAGCCGCGTGCGCATCGAACCGCTGGCATCCGATCAGGCCCCCGCCGATGGCCTGATCGCGGGCCTGGTCGCCCTGCTGGCCGGTGGACTTCTCTTCCTGGTGGGCCAACCGATCGCAGAGGCCGGAGGAGACGGCAAGGTGGTGCGCCTGCCCGATGACGACGAGCAGCGGCACAGCGACGCCCTCAGGGCCGCCTTGCGCGATCTGGAACACGACTTCGAGACCGCGAAACTATCGGAAGAAGATCGCGACCGGCTTCGCGAAGAACTGCGACACGAAGCGGCTCGCGCACTCGCCCGCGAACGCGGCGTCACCCGATCGGGATCGAACCCAGGCAAGACAAGCGCCGACACGCTCCGGGTGTGTAGTTGCGGTCGCGAAGCGAGGCCGGACGACCGCTTCTGCGGCGGGTGCGGCACAGAACTTTGAGCGAGATCAGCGTCCGCGTCGAAGCTCTCGACAAACGCTATGAGCGGATCGCGGCGCTGTCCGGCGTAAGCTTCGAACTGTCTCGCGGATCGATTGCCCTGGTCGCCGGACCCAACGGCGCGGGCAAGAGCACGCTATTGCGCGTACTGGGCATGCTCACTCGCCCCAGCAGTGGTCAGGTCGAGATCCTGGGCGGCGACCCGTTCGCGAGCGGCGGTTCCTCGATTCGCGGACAGGTGGGTTATCTGGGTGCTCAGTCCGGCCTCTACGGCGATCTGAGCATCGAGGAAAACCTTCAGTTCGGGGCGCAACTGCACGGATTGCAGAGCGAACGCGTTCGAAAGGTCGTCTCGGACCTGGGTCTGGTGGGATGGACCCAGCGCAAGGTGCGGACTCTTTCGCTGGGCTACCAGCGGCGCGCCGGACTCGCGCGCACCCTGCTCTGCGAACCCGAACTCCTGCTCCTGGACGAACCCTGGAACGGTCTGGACGCGGCCGCTTCGCGCAAGCTCGTCCAGGTGCTTGATGCGCGCCGCGAAGCCGGTGCCACTACTTTGGTTGCTGCGCACGCGGTCACCGAACTCTCCGACCTCTTCGATGTGCGACTGTCGATCGAGGCCGGACGCTTGACGTCCTTCGAAACGGGTCTGCTCGAGACATGACGGGACCCCGCGTCGCCCTGGCCGTGCTGCGCAAGGACCTGCTGCTCGATCTGCGCAGCAAGGATCGCTTCGGACACATGGCGGTGTTCGCTGCACTGATCGCGACTCTGCTCTCGATCGCCCTGCCGTCGTCCGAAGCTGCGCGCCGAGCCTGGGTCCCGGCCCTGATGTGGGTCGTGATGTTGCTGACCTCGCTGCTCGGACTGGCGCGCTCGTTTCAATCGGAAAGCGAATCGGGTGCAGTCGCGCTCTTGAACCAGGTGCCCTGTGATCGCGGCTGGGTTTTCCTGGGCAAGGCCGCTGCAAATCTGATCGCACTGATCGCGGTCGCGCTCTGGACCGGCCTGCTCTTCACGGTCTTCTTGAACGTGAGCTGGCCCGCCGCGTTTCCGCAGGCGCTGGGGATCTGCGTACTGGGTTGCGCGGGCCTGACGGCGCAGGGAACACTCTTGTCGGGTGTTGCGATCTCGGTGCGCTTCCGCGAGTTCCTGCTGCCGATCCTGCTTTTTCCGCTTGTGCTGCCCGTGGTGGTGATCGCCTCGCGCATGACGTCCATCGCACTCGACGGTGGCAGTATCCCGGGAACCTGGTGGGGTGCGCTCGCGCTCTACGACTGGGTCTTCGTCCTGATCGGGTTCTTCGTGTTCGACTACGTTCTGGAGGACTGACAAGCCATGACCGGCGCGCTCTACGCCCTGTTCACGCTGACGCTTCTGGCGATCGTCGCCTGGCTGATCCGGCTTGCGCTGGGCGAGGCCGAACGCAGCGATGCCACCCGGATGGTCGGTTTCCTGGCGCTGTTCGCAGGCGCGGCCTGGCTGGCCATGGCCGGTTTCTACGCGCCGCTGGAAAAGGTCCAGGGCCTGCCTCAGAAGATCTTTTACGCCCACGTCCCGTGCTGGCCTCCCGCCTACCTGGGCTTTGCACTCACGGCGGTCGGCGGCATCGGCTACCTGGTTTCGCGCAAGGAACAATGGGACCACTTCGCGCTGGCCGCGGCCGAGGTCGGCATCGTCTTTTGCACGCTCGGCCTGATCACCGGGCCGATCTGGGCGAAACCCATCTGGGGACACTGGTGGGTCTGGGACCTTCGTCTGACCTCCGCGCTCGTACTCTGGTTCGTCTACGTTGCCTACCTGTTCCTGCGCGGATTGACGTTTGGCAGCGACACGGCCCGAACCTTCACTTCGATCTACGGAATCCTCGGCACAGCCGCGATTCCCTTCGTGTATTTCGCAGTCGACATCGCGAAGGGCAGCACCCTGCACCCGAGCAACCCCGCGCGCGCGGGGCTGCCGGCCGAGATGTCCCAGACCCTGGCGGTCGGCATGCTGGCCTACGTCCTTTGTTTCGGATACCTGGCCGCGCGGCGCCTCGAAATCGCGCGCCTGGACGAGCGCCTGCTGCTGCGCGATCTGCAGGGAGGCGCGTGATGGCCTGGGTCATCGCGGCCTACGCAACGGTCCTGGTCACGCTCGCGGGCTACGAGTTGCACCTGCGCGCGCGTCGCTCGGAGCTGCGAAAAGAGCTGGGAGAGGAAGATCCGAGGATCTGATCGGTCCCTGAGGGGTCCGACCCGCAGCCTGAAATCCGGAAGAGTTTTGCACAGGCCGATCTCGGCCCCTAGAATGTGCTTGACCGCGAGTTTCAGGGCGGCTTCAACCCCTCGCCTTCGCGGCTGTTTTGGCGCTTTGCACAGAACAGTTGACAAAGCGGAGCGCTCGGGGATTAATCGTACTGGGCAGTCGCGATCACGGCTTTCCACTGACTATTTGCGAGAACGAGTGCTCTTCACGTCCCCTCCTACCCCGGCCTTTTCATTCCTGCGCAACTGCGGATTCCGCAGATCCAGGATGGGGCTCGATCTGTAGCGATCCACACCTTTGTTCTGCGCCTCTGGGAGGGGGTGGGGAGTCGACTTCTCATTCGAGGAGGCGGGTGACCCACCACTCTGGCAACAAGCCTACTTCTCGAGAAGGCAATGGCACGGCAGATCAGGCAGCCAAACAGGCGATTTCAAAGCGACCATCGAGCGGCATGCTCGATCTGGCACGAAAGTTGGATTCAGTTCACATCGGTGCGGACGTGTTCCAGCTGCGGGGGGCGGCAGGATGAGGTTGGGAGAACTTCTCAGTTTGAGTTGGTTGCGCCGCAGGGCAGCAACGACATCTGAGAAAGTGTCTCAGCCACGCTGGAACTCGGGACAGCGCCGCAGGACAGTCGAGCAGACAGGCCGGGAAGGCCTTGGGAGATCCAGTCAGATGGCACGAATGAAGCGCGGGGTCGGTTACTGCGAGAACACTGAGTGCGAGGATTACGCCAAGGGCGTTTTCTTGCTCAACCACGGTGACACCTTCTACTGCCCCCGCTGCCGCCAGCTGGGCAAGGTCGAGAAGGAGCGAGGCTTTTACACCGGCAACTCCGACATCTTCAAAGAGGTCCGCGTCGAGTACAACTTCGACCCGATCCACGGCATCTACCGAGAGATCGCGATCGTTCGCGACGAGAGTCTCTGGGGCCGCAACAACGTCTACACTCTGCAGTCGCCGCTGATCAAGACCGAGAAGCGCGCGCTCAAGGTCGCCGAAGCCATCCTCGCCAATCTCAACCGCTATCGCGGACTGCTTTCTGGCGACGACATCCCGCGCACGACCGAGATCATCCTTTCGTTCGACGATGATTTCGACGAATTCAACCGCAAGCTCCAGCAGCTTTCCAAGGAATGGGAAGCCAGTGGCCTGCGGGAAATGACGAGGTAGCGGGGCTCGAACCCGGACCGTCAGACGGAATCGGAACCCGGCTGGAAGCATCGCTTCCAACCGGGTTTTTCTTTGGCCTGGGCCGAAAGCGCAAAGGACCGGCAGAAGCGGGGAACGCCGGGAGACTACGCGCCGCTCTCGTAGCTCGAAATCGCCAGCCCCGCCGCAATCCCGGTGAACGCATCGTGCTCGACGACCTTGCCGGGAAAGATCTGCGTGAGCTGATCGATCACCGCGGGAATCCGCGCCGATCCTCCGGTGCGCACCACGACGCCAATCGCCTTCGGCTCAACGCCGGCCTGCTCCAACACCGTCTCGATAGTGTGAGCGATTTCCGCAAGAACCGGCTCGAGCAGGCGCGTGAACGCATCGCGGCGCAACTCCAGTTCGAGATCGATCTCTGGAATCGAAAGAGTGGTGCGATCGCACGAAGACAGCTCGACCTTCGCCCGCTCGATCGCCTGGAAGACGCGGTAGGCGTGATTCAAAGTGACCAGATCGTACAGGCGGGCAAAGCGCCGGCCGACGTCTCCACGCGATTTCGCAGCCTGCAGGATCTGCTCGCGCAGATCGGGTCGATTGAGTTCGTAGGCCAGAGGCCAGTTGAGCAGACGCTCCCCGAATTCGCGGAAGGGGAAGGCGAGTTCCTTGAACTGATCGTCGACGGGCGTCGGAATCAGCGCGCCCTCCCCCAGTTCGGGAAACACTCGGGTGCGGTAGATCAAGCGGTCGATCGCGTCGCCTCCCAGGCCGATCCCGTGGGTCGCCAGGATGTCAAAGCCCGAATCCGACACGCGCACAACCGTGAGGTCGAGCGTACCGCCGCCAAAATCGAACGTCAGTACGGTTTCACCGGTGCGGGCCGGAACCCGGTGCAAATAGCTGCGCACCGCGGCCAACGGCTCGGGGTAGAGCGTGACGTCGGCCAGACCGGCATAACCACAAGCTTCGAGCATGCGCTCGACAGCCACCTCATCGGCCTCCTGACTGCGCCCCTCGTAATGCACGGGGCGCCCCACCCAGATGTTCGCGGGGCGCTCCGCCCTGCCCTCGTCGGCGGCCTCGCGCAGGCTGGTGAGCATCGGCGTCAAGAGAGCCACGATCCGGTAGCGGGAGTCGAAAACGCGAACACGCTCCAGAGATGCGTCTCCCAGCCAGCGTTTCACACTGCGAAACAGCCGGCCCGGCATATCGCGATCGGTGTAGGCGTGGACGTCATAGGAATCGGTGATCGCCCCACCTTCTTCCTTCGGCCCCTGGATGTTGTCACCGCCGGAGACCGTCACTTCGATGTTACCGACGTTCTCCTGCGTCAGGTTCACGACGCGCCCAGCGTTCTCGCGCATATAGGCCGAGATCGCGTTGCTTCCGACCTCCGCCTCGAGCGCGGAATTCAGGTAGAGCGCGCTGGGCATCACCTCGGGTAGATCCCCTTCGTCGACGCGCAGGTACTCCGTGTTCCGACCGTCGAAGAGGGCGACCGAAGAATTGGACGTACCGAAATCGATCCCGAGACCTATGCGCGACATGATTCGGGAGATAACCCAGGTAGAGCGAGATTGTCAGTCTGGTCGACGCTTCGTGTTCCCGGTATACTGTGGGGAACAGGCTAGGCGACCGCGCCGCCCAGTGGCGTTAGAGCAGGATCTTGTTGACCGGAAACTCGACGATTCCGGTCGCGCCCGCCTCGAAGAGATCCGCCATCAGATCGCGCGCCAGCGCCTCTTCGATGATCGTATTGACCGCGACCATCTTGCCGTCCGCCAGGGGCGAAATCGTGGGGGATGCGAGCGCGGGCAAGAGATCCAGAACCTTGGGCAGATGCGTCGAGGGTGCGTTCAACATCAACCCGACCTTGCCGGCCGCGTTGATCGCGCCGTTGAGCATCAGCGCCAGACGATCGAGCTTGCGCTGCTTCCAGGGATCCTTGTAGGCGTCCTTGTTGGCGATCAGGCGCGGCGTGCTTTCCATGAGCGTATCGACGATCCGCAGTTTGTTCGCACGCAACGAAGAACCGGTCTCGGTCACGTCGACGATCGCATCTGCCAGCAGCGGCGGCTTGACTTCAGTCGCACCCCAGGAGAACTCCACCTTGGCTTTTACACCGTGCTTCTTGAGCCAGGTCTTCACCAGCCCCACCGCTTCGGTCGCGATGCGCTTGTCCTGCAGGTCGCTCACCTTCTTGATCTTGGAATCTTCGGGTACGGCCAGCACCCAGCGCGTGGGGCGGAAGCTCTGCTTGGAGTACTTCAGGTCCGCGAGCTGAGTCACCTTTGCGCGGTTCTCGACGATCCAGTCGTGACCGGTGATACCGGCGTCCAGCACACCTTCTTCGACGTAGCGAGCCATCTCCTGAGCTCGGATCAGCACGCATTCCATCTCATCATCGTCGACGGTTGGAAACAGCGAACGCTCCGGAAAGCTCAGGCGATAACCGGCGCGCTCGAAAAGCGCCGCAGTGTTGTCCTGGAGTGAGCCCTTCGGGAGTCCGAGGCGCAAAATCTGCTTGTCTTCTTTCGATCTTTTTGATCCGAGTGCCATGGTGGGGCGGAGCTTATCGGCTCCAGGGGCCTAGTGCCAGCGAGCCGCAGCCATCCGTCTGGCCATCTGGGTGCGGTCCCCGGTCCTCAACTGCGGCGATCCGGCAGATCGAGCAGATCCGCCACGCGATCCGCCCAGGCCGCGGCCGGTGGAGGTCCGGCTTCGACCCAGCGCGCGAGTTCGGCGACACGCGGGTGTCCCCCACCGACGACGGCGAGCTGTCCGGCGGTGCGCGGACTGCCGTGTTGCGCCTTGAGCCCCCAATCGATTCCGAACTGCTGACCTTCGTCTCCCCAGACCACATAGACACCCGGAGCGATGGCCGTTTCGCCGCTCACCCCGGGCAACTCGAGTAGTTCCGAAGCCTCGACGTCTCCCACGACCAGCGCCGCGGTCCCGTCGTGCTGCACGAGGACATCGAGGCCGGATGCGCGAGCCTCGGCAGCCAGATCGATGGCTCCGGGGCGTACGCTCTCGTGGTCGTGGTCGCTCACCGCAATCAGGATGGTGTCGTCCCAACGCGGCGCGAGCCGCTCGATCACCTGCCCCAAAGCCGCATCCGTCCGGCGGCATTGCTGCGCGACCTCGGGCACACCGGGTCCGGGCCCGAACAGATGCCGAGCCGTGTCGACTTCATCGAGTTGCACGACGAGCAGATCGGCGGAATCGACGTCGACCTGTTCCAGACCGGAGAGCACGGCTTCGTCTGCGCCGTACCCCAAACCCCCGCGCGGAGCGTCTTCAGGAAGGACTCCCCCCGGTGGCCAGTGCGCATCGGCCTGCTGCGCGCCGCACACTCCCACAAGGTTCTGATCGCCAAACACAGCGACGGAACGGCGCCCCGCTTCCCTGCAGCGCGTGAAGAGCGTCGGGCCTCTCGGACCGACCTCCTGGGCCGATTGAAAGCCACCGTCGACGAGCACCATGCTGGTGAGGACTCCATGATCGATCGGCGCCGCACCGGTCACGAACGTGGCGTGGTTCGGATAGGTAGAGGCCGACAACTCCGCTCGCCCACCCTCCCGAGCCCAGCCGCCCTGCTCTCGCAGCCGAGCGAGCGAGGGTGTCTGCTTTTCGTCAACTCCTCGAAATGGGAACGCATCGAGTATCACGAAAGCGACGCGCGGCGATGGCATGGGTGGACCTTTCGACTTCGAACGACCCCGCGAGCCTAGCGAAATATCCATGGTCGCGGTCCGCGGACTTGCGCGGACGTTGACGATCCGATTCCCTGGGTGGATGGACTCTCCATTGCTCCAGCGCATCACACGCAAATCGGGCGTGCCCGATCTGGTCGACGTGCTCACCGAGCGTCTGTCGGCCAGCGATCTGCAGACCCTCCTACTCGAGGTCTACCGGCGCCACGTCGCTGCTCAGTCGGCGCCCGATCTTCTGGCACGGTACCGACGCAACCGGTTCGTTCGACCTGCGGGGGCAGATCCGGCCGGGTTTCGCGCCTTCGACGCCCTGGCGTTCTCGCATCTTCCGGAGAGCTTCAGCGGACTGGAACTGTCCCCTCTGTCGCCCCTGGGTGCGTGTTCGTCGGTCGCCAGCGTCAACCAGGACAAGGTCATCTCGGCGGGGCGCGGAACGGAAGCGTGCGCGGACCCGACTAACGCTCTGGCCCTGGAGTGCGCCGTGCGACGACGCGAGATCCTCGCGAGCGGAAGCAACCGGCACGAGCGCGTGCGCCTGTGTACCAGCCAGCGCGTCGCTCGCGCTCAGGCGTTGCTCGACGCCAGCCACGTGCCGCATTTCCGCCTGTTCAGCCTGTGCACCGCCGGGCGCGACGAAGGCAGCTTCTCATTCGAAACCTCGGCCTTGCGCGAACAACTCGATTTCTGGTTGCGGACCCTTGCCGATGCCGCGGACATCGGCAAGGAGATCTCGTGCATTCGTCTGGAGATCTCGGACTTCTCTGACGGCCTGCGACTGGCGGCACTTCGCGACTCGATCGAAGCACCGCTCCGACGAGATCACCCGGACGTCGAGATCAGTGTCTCCGACACGCGCGAGAGTGGGCGTGGCTATTACGTCGATACGGCCTTCAAGATATTCCTGAGCGACGCCTCGGGCGCCGAGAGCGAAGTGGGAGACGGTGGCGTGGTCGACTGGTCGCAGCGGATGCTGGCAAACCGCAAAGAACGCATGGTGATCTCGGGCTTCGGCGTCGATCGCTTCGTCTGGGGGTTTGCGCCGACGGCTGGAGAAGCCACGGCCTAATACTGAAACGCTCACCTCATCGGGCTATTGTGGTCGGCTGATTTCGGTGGAGCCAGAGTGATCTGTTCGACCCGCGGGCACGACGACAGAGAAGAGGCCCGTTTTTGCGGCGCTTGCGCGGCATCTCTGTCCGGAACCCGGACCTGCCCGACTCCTGGGCGAGAGTGACGACAACCACGAGTTCTGGCGACAGTTGAAGCAGATTTCTGGCGTTTCCCCTTGATCAAAGCCTGATTCGGCTTGACAAGACGCCCGTCTCGGGAGATCGTCGCAAGCGATGTCCCGCAACGACTACACAAACGAGCGTCTGATCGCCGGCTGCGCGTCGATTTCGCAGCCGTGCGCTCCGATCGCCCTTGTTGCGGTCATGGGGACAAATACGTAGCCGGAAGGGACAGAGCAGATTTTTCAAGCGCCCTTCCGGTCCCGCCGGAAGGGCGCTTTTCATTAGAGGCTCGCCCGAGCCGCTTGGAGAACGCCATGGAACCCGTCGTCATCGTCGAAGATCTGAACAAACGCTTCTACACGGCCGTGCGCGAGCCCGGCCTGCGCGCGGCTCTGCGCCAACTCGTGCGCCCCGTGAAACACGAAGTTCGGGCAGTCGACGGACTCGGCTTCGAGATCAAACGCGGCGAACGGGTCGCCTTCATCGGCCCCAACGGCGCCGGAAAGTCGACCACGATCAAGGTTTTGTCGGGAATCCTGTACCCGAGTTCCGGACGGGTCGAGGTCATGGGACTCGTCCCCTGGGAGCAGCGGCGCGTCCTGGGTTATCGCATCGGTACGGTATTCGGGCAACGCTCGCAGCTCTGGTATCACCTGCCCGCAGCCGATACGTTCGAACTGCTCGCGCGCATCTACGATCGAGATCTCCCGACCCACAGGCGGCGCTGCGATGCCCTTGTCGCGGCGTTCGAGATCGGAGACCTGATCCATCGGCCCGTACGCCAGCTATCCCTGGGCGAGCGGATGCGCTGCGAGATCGCCGCGAGCCTGTTGCACGACCCGGATGTCCTGTTTCTGGACGAGCCGACGATCGGACTCGATGTGACCGCCAAGGCGATCATCCGCGACCTGATCAAGGAGCAATCCAGCAATGGCCGCACGGTGCTGCTGACCTCACACGACACCGGCGATATGGAGCGGGTCTGCGATCGCGTGATCGTGATCCACGAAGGTCGCCTACTGCTCGACGAACCCGTTGCGGCCCTGCGAAGGAACTACATCAAGAGAAAACTGATCACCTTGCACACCTCCGAGGAGCGCGTGGAATTCGAGTTGCCCGGCGTGCGCATCGCGGGAAGGAGCCCGCACACCACCGAACTCGAGGTCGATGTTTCGCAGACTCCTGTCGAATGCGTCGTGCAGGCCGCACTGAGCACTTCGCGCCTGCGCGACCTGCGGGTCGAGGATCCGCCCATGGACGAGATCGTCTCGGCGATCTACGAACAAGCTGCGGGAAGGGCCTGAGATGACTACAGCGTTTGCAACACCGCCCAAGCCCGATCGAGTGGGGAAGTACCGCGCCCTGTTCTCACTGTCCTTCCGCAGCGCCTTGCGGGAGTGGGCGCCGATCCTCGGGCGCAGCGGTTTCTTCGCGATCCTACTGCTGATCTTCTCTCGCTTATGGGTGGTCATCGTGGAGAAGAACGTCGTCGAGGGCCTCGGGGTGCCCGAACTCCTGTGGTACGTCGCAATCACGGAGTGGATCGCACTCTCGATGCCCTGGGTGTTCCTGCAGGTCGAAAGCGACGTGATCAGCGGCGACATCGCCTATCAACTGCCGCGTCCGATCTCCTATCTGGGGGTGTGCATCGCGCGCGGTGGTGGAGAATACGCGGCGCGACTCCTGGTGCTGGCGCCGGTCGGGTTTGCGCTCGCCTACGCGATGGCCGGTGGGCTGCCCGGCGATCCCCGCGGCCTATGGCTGGCAATCCCCCTGGGCATCGGTGCATCGATCCTGGGACTGATCTTCACCGTGGCCATCGGTCTGGGGGCCGTCTGGCTTCAGGACACTTCACCGTTGTACTAGATCTGGCAGAAGCTGGGCTTCGTGCTCGGCGGCCTTTTACTGCCTCTGGAGATCTACCCGGAGTGGTTGCGCCGGATCGCCCTCGCGAGTCCGTTTTCGTCGCTGATGTACGGCCCTGCGCGAATGGCCTTCGGTCTGGACTGGGAACTCGCGGCGATGGTCGCCCTGCGCATGGCGACTTGGCTGGTCCTCGTGGCGTGTTTCACTGTCTGGATCTATCGACGCGCTTTGCGGGCACTTGAAGTGAGTGGAGGCTGACCATGGCGACCAGAGACAACCTGCTGTTCGCGCGGGCGCTGATCGCCACGAACCTGAAGGCCAGCTTCGCCCGGCGCGGGGCCTTCTTTCTTCAAGTCGCGATGATGGCGCTCAACAATCTCATCTTTTTCACGATCTGGTGGATCTTCTTCGACCGTTTCGACGATATTCGCGGCTGGAAGATCGGCGACGTGATGGCGCTGCACGGGGTCGTGGCGTGCTCCTTCGGCTGTGCCGTCGTTCTGGGAGGGGGAGTGCGCGAACTCTCTCGCATGATCGCCGACGGGGAACTCGATGTCTTCCTGACACAGCCGAAGTCGACCCTGCTGCACACGACCGGCTCGCACACGTTTGCAGCCGGTTGGGGTGATCTGCTCAGCGGAACGTTCTTTCTGAGCATATCGGGCGTCGTCTCTCCGCTGGAGATTCCGCTGGCGTTGCTCGTCGTCGCGCTCGCCTCGATCGTGTTCCTATCGACCGGCATCATCATTCACAGCACGGCATTCTGGTTGGGTCACGCGCAGGGTCTGGCCCGTCAAGTATGGGAGTTCCTGCTCACCTTCGCGTTGTACCCGCAACCGCTGTTCACGGGACCGCTGCGTCTACTGCTGTTCTCAGTCCTGCCGGCCGGCTTCATAGGCTATTTGCCAGTGGGCCTGTTACGGGAATTCAGCGTCGAAGGCATCGCTGCGGCGTTCGCTGCCGCGATCTTCTACTCGTGCCTGGCCGCCTGGTTCTTCGGTCGCGGCCTGCGCCGCTACACATCGGGCAGTCGCTTCGGGGTTCGCGCCTAGCTTGCAGCTAGTTGGCGATGTTCAAGGATTCCCGTTTCCTGCGAATGGCCCAGGCCACAACGAAAACTCCCGCAGTAAAGAGCAGCGTAGAGGTTGGCTCGGGAATCGGCAGACCCGATGCCGATGCGGACGCCGCTCCATTTGTCGCGATCCCACCCGATACGGGCGTCGCTCCATTTGCGTCGATCCCACCCGAAGCGATGGCTACTCCGCCACCGGTCGCGGTGTCAATCGAAATAGTCCAGCCACGGGAAGTCAGGCCTACGAGCCCGGAGCCTTCGGCCGCCAGTCCGAAGACGTTGCCAAAACCGATGTCTCCAACTGCCGTGCCCGCTCCCGTGGTCGTATCGAGAATCACCAATTGGTTTCCGACTGATCCATCCGCGGTCTGATACAGCTCTCCGTCGAGACCGAAAGCGATATCACCTGCCGAGTTGAAGCCAGTTGAGCCGATCACCGTACCGGCACCCGTGGTGATATCGACGGTGGCGAGTTGTGAACCACCGGCGAGGAAGAGAATCCCGCTCGGGTTGAACGCGAGAGCGTTTGCACCGGCGATTCCGTGAGCTCCTATCATCGTCTTGGCCCCGGTCGCCTTGTCGACGCGCCAGAGAGTCGAGTACCCAACCGCGTAGAGGTCGCCGCTCGGCGAGACCGCCAGGTCGGAGATGACGTGCGGCCCCATCGAACCGATTTCGACAGCCGCACCGGTGGTCGAGTCCACTGTCCACAGAGTGCTCGAAAGGTCTCCGGCGAACAGCGCGTTCGCAGAGGCCGGAGTCGGCAGTGCCCAGGCCAGAAGGATGAGTGAAATAGCGATCAGCTTGCTGCGCAAAGTATAGAGGCTCATAGGGTGCTCCCAGAAAGGTGGAGAGAATCGGCCATAGGATAGCGCAATTCGAGTGCATCTTGTCGCTCGAAACGTTCGAAACGTTCGAAAGTTGTGGACTAATTCCCCCAACTGCACGTTTTTTGAGGGAAAGGTGCCCTGAGGGCGGGTTTCGCCCGCCGGTTTTACGGCCAACGCAACGCGGCGCCCACCAGCGCGGCATCGGCTTCGAGTAGATCCCAGTTCTCTCCGGGCTCCAGGTCCGCGTCGGGCTTGTTGGGGTTTCCGTCGGTTCGCAGAACGCCGTCGGCCAGCAAGCGAGCGAGCGCATTGCCGGCAGCCACGCTGCAGATCCCCTCGGGGAAGACCGCCTCGCCCAGTAGGAGTTGTTCGCGCTGCACCTTCTGCACGGAATCCAGTAGCTCTCGGCGTTTGATCTTGCCTTGCGATGCGCGCACGGCCAGAAGCATCGCCTGGTAGGCCTCCATGATCGGGCGCAACTGCGCGGCCAGGAAGCTCAGCCATTCGTGGCCCCGGCGCGTGACGTGCATCTTGCCGTCCTCTGCATCGGCGATCCACCCCCGCTCGGTGAAGTGATCGATCAGCCGGAGGAGTTTTACATGACGTTCTGGGCCCTCGATGGGGAAGTACTCGAGCCTCAGCAGATCGAGCCAGGCCGAGGCGGTATCGCAGGCGTTCTTGCGAGTACGCGCTTCGTGCAGTGCGAACGCCAGCACGGCTGGCCACACCAGGGCCGGGGCAATCGTGGCACGGTAATAGTCCAACGCGTCGCGCACACCGTCTTTGATCTGCAAGAGGTCACCGTGTGGAGAGTGGACCCGCTTGACTCGATCCGCCTGCTCGAGCAACTCGATGACGGCCGCGGGCCGTTCAGTGGCCAGGCAGCGCTCCAGGTTCTCGGACCGGGCCATGCCGAGCAGTTCGAGCAATTGGGCAATCTCGGAGACCCGCGCCCGGAACAAGCTCTCGCGAATCCCCAGGGCGGGACTGCCCAGTAGCGCGGCCGCCGCAACCG
This sequence comes from bacterium, assembly GCA_024226335.1. Taxonomy (NCBI): domain Bacteria; species bacterium. The sequence continues at coordinate 5,443 of JAAELY010000191.1, read as the reverse complement.
AAGAGCGACCGGCCGTCGTCAGCTCGTTCAGCTTGCGTGAAATATCGATTCCGAGTTCGTGCGTCAGCGGGCGCAGATTGGGGACCGCCTCGCCTTCCGCAGCCGGTAGCAGCAGACCGCTCTGTTTCGCTTCCTCCATGCGCTGCGCCACCGAGATGGGCTCACCGAAGCGCACCGTCACACTGCCGAAGCTGTAGTTGAAGACGCTGCGCGCTTTCAGGAGTTCAACCAAGCTCTCTCGCTTTTTCGCTTTGCCCTGCCGCTCTTCGCGAATGCTGCCTTCTTCGACCAGGCGTTCGTAGGTAAAGCCGACGGGAATCACGTACAGCTCGCGCCGCGCGCCGCGCGAGAAAGCTTCGAGCACCATACGCAGCATGCCCAGTCTCGGAGTCAGCGTCTTGCCGGTGCGCGAGCGCGTTCCCTCGATGAAGAACTCCTGGGTGATGCCGGCCTTGATCAGGTTCTGCACGTAGCCGCGGAACACCGCCGAGTACAGCTGATCGCCGTCGAAACTGCGGCGCAGGAAGTAGCCACCAGCTCGACGGAAAATGGGACCGAGCGGCCAGAAGCTCAAATTGATGCCCGCGGCGACCTGGGGTGGCACCAGATGCCGCTGGTAGAACATCCACGACAGGATCAGATAGTCGAAGTGGCTGCGATGGCTCGGCAGGAGCACGATCGGATGGAGCTTGGCCACCTCGATGACACGCTCCAGCCCGTGAACTTCGAAACGCGCGAACAAGCGCTTGAACATCGCGGCGATGATCACCGAGAGAGCGGCCAGCATCGTTGGGCTCTGGTTCGCGGCGATCTCGCCGACCATGCGACGCGCCCGCGCCTCGACGCGCGCCTCGGATCGATTGGATTCGTCGGCGATCTGGCGAATCGTGCGTCGCACCTCGGGATCGTCGAGCACGGCTTCCTGGATGCGTTCGAACGTCGGGAGCGCAGCGCCGAGAACCGGCTTCTCTTCGCGGCGCAGGAAGATGAGCAGCGAACGTCGAACCTGCTTGACGATGCGCTCACGACCTTCCCAACGGCGCTCGCTCACGAAGCCCTGTAGATCGATGCGCGTGCCGATGCGCACGGCCAGATTGCGGTAGTTCCAGATGAACGAGATGACCTTGCCGATATCCGTGGGACGCTCGGGCCCGCCGTAGAAGAGATTCAGGAACGGGCGCTGCGGGCGACTGCCCTTGCGCCAGAACAACGCCAGCGGAACCAGCGACACCGGATCCGGACTGGTGAAACAGTTGTCGACGATCTGGCGCAGGTAGTCCAGTTCGGAGCGAGCGGAACTGACGGCTCCCTGGCGCGTACGCAAACGAGATCCGGTCTTGTCGGTGCGCAGGAACAAAAAAGCCGTATCGCCGCGGCGAATCGTCCGGCGGATGTGCAAGATGCCGCGTTCGCGCATGCCGCGATTGCCGAAGCGTATGCGTTCAATCAGACCGCTCCAGAGCAGGCGAGTCGCCTCACCCAGTGGACGGTAGTAGTAGAACTTGATGCCGTTGGCGAAGGACGACAGGCGCAAGCCCGCCGACAGGAACAGCCAGTTGAACAGGAAGTAGTCGAGGCGCGACGAATAACGCATGACGTACACGATCGCGCCCGTGGACTCGAGCGAGCGCAGCGTCCCGGCGTCGCCGGTCTCGAACTGGAATGACGAAAAAAAGCGACGCGCGAACCACTGGGCCATGTTCCCGAAGCGCGGCGTCATCGAAGTATACGGATCGCCGGAACCGTCCCCGTCGGGGATAGGGGTCGTTGTGGGCGGGCGACTCTCTTCGAGCGGATCCGCCTCGGATCGGGTCTCCTCAGGCGGTGCGGGAGGCTGCTTCGTGTGCACGGTTTCAAGTTAACGAAAACACCGAAGCGCGCATTCCTTCGGCGAAGTTTCGCTCGTGTATTGACGCCGGGTCCGCTGCATTGCGTCAAGCTTGTCCACTTTCGTCACCCCAGAGCGACGGGAGCGGACCCTTCCGCAGCCTGCCAGGACTCAGACCCATTCCGGTATGATGCGGGCGGATTTCCTCGAGAATCACTCACCAGGTGGGAGACGAGATGCCACGACGTTGGGCTTTGATACTCGCGACACTGAGCTTCGCGATTCCGCTGATTGCCAATGGCGCGGAGACCGGAGAGGCGACGATCGCCTGTATGAACGAAAACGTGCCGCGCCGCTCTGCGGTGCTGGAACTGAGACTCGAGTCAGTAGACCGCAGCGGGCGCAGCTACACCCACGAAGGTCGGGTCTTCTGGGAACTCGCGCCCGATGGCCTGAGCCGCACCCTGGTCTGCATGACCGCACCGCGCGACGTCGAAGGCCTGGCCTATCTCATCCACAACCGGGAATCAGAGCGTCAGATCTGGCTCTACCTGCCCGAGGACGAACGCGTGCTGCGCTACACGCCGGGCGCGGCCGCCAGGCGCGGGCGCATCGGACGCACCGCAATCCGCTACGACGATCTGCGTTATCTACCCCTGAACCTGGCCCAGGCCACTCTGGACGGGACGGCGGACACGGGATCGACACCGGGCAGCACACAGGTCGAACTCGCATTGCCTTCGGGGGGAAAGACCGACTACACGCGCGTGCGCGCCCGTATTGACGACGCGAGCTGCGTACCGATCGAGATCGATCTGTACGAATCGGATGCGAAACCGCGCAAGCGCGTGCGCACGACCCGAGACGACATCGCCAAACAGGGCAAAACCCACTACATGCGCAGCGCGACCGTGACCGACGACAATCACGGGGTGAAGACCACAGTGAACACGAAGAACCTGCGCGTAGACACGGACCTGCCGGACGAGATCTTCACGCCGCAACACCTGAAGCGGCGCCAGTGCCCGAAATAGGAAACGCCCCCGTCACCGGAAACCAGCAACGGGGGCGCTGTTCTCTCAGCCCCGGCCCCGTGAGGGACCCTGAAACTCAGCCCATGAAGTTGATCGGCCCCTCGTCGGGCAGGAATACGCTGTCTTCATTTGCAGCGATGTCCTGAGCCGTCATGCCCGCCATGTTCTTGAAGCCGGGCGCCATCACGACCTTCATCTCAGCGCATTTGACGCCGCCGGCGAACAGGAACTTGCCCGTCTTGTCCTTTGACAGATCGCTCACCATGTACAGAACCGTCGGCGAAACCTTGCTGGGGTCGAGCATCTTGGCGGCTTCTTCGCTGTTGAAACCCGGCAGGTCATTGGTCAGTCGCGTGAAGGCCACCGGCGCCAGACCCCAGGCCCGGATGTTGTACTTCTTGCCTTCGAGGGCGAGGCAACGGGTAAAACCGGCGATTCCGGCCTTGGCCGCGCCGTAGTTCGACTGACCGAAGTTGCCCAGCAGGCCCGAAGTGGACGTGGTGTTGACGATCACACCGCCGTGTCCGCCTTCCTTCATGTGGTTGAACACCGGACGCGTGACGCAGTAGGTGCCCTTGAGGTGGACGGAGAGCACGATGTCCCAGTCGGCTTCCTCGGTCTTCGACAGTGTCTTGTCGCGCAGGATCCCGGCGTTGTTCACGAGAATGTCGACACGCTCGAAAGCGTCGACGGCAGTCTTGAGGATGTTCTGTCCACCCTCGACCGTCGCGACGGAATCGTAATTGGCCACGGCCTCACCCCCCGCCGCCTTGATCTCGTCCACGACCTGATCGGCCATGGCACCGCCACCGCCTAAGCCGTCGCGGGAACCGCCCAGATCGTTCACGACGACCGAAGCGCCTTCCTTGGCAAACAGAAGCGCGTGCTCGCGACCCAGTCCGCCACCCGCACCCGTAACGACTGCAACCTTGCCATCCAGTAGACCCATGATCTCTCCTTCGCATTGTGCTTCGCACTTCGCGAAGCGCGGCCGCAGCCGGTGGCTCGCGGCCAGACTCTGTTGGGGGATTGAGATGCGCCCCGCATTCAGGGGCGCGGAAGGCTCAGTCGAGCACGACGAGGGCGTCGCCCTCTTCGATGCTCTGGCCTTCCTCGACTTTGATCTCGGAAACCTTGCCCGCGGCCGGTGACTCGACCGGAAGTTCCATCTTCATGGACTCGATCACGATCAGCGTGTCGCCTTCAGCGACCTGCGCGCCCACCTGCGTCTCGATCAAAAACACGGTTCCCGTGATCTGGGCCTCGACCGTCGTGGACATGCTTTTCTCCGCAGGAAAATCGGGCTCTCTTGTACACGAAATCTCGCTCCAAGACCAGCCAGCCGGGCTCGCCCGACGGCTGACCGGAGCGCCCAGACACTTGTGCTAATTTGCCGCCCATGCTCGAGACCCTGACCAAGGGATTCCGCAGCGCCCGCGACCGCTTCCGGGGCGTCACGGATCTGACGGAAGAGAACATCGCCGAGGCCCTCGGCGATGTGCGCCTATCGCTGCTCGAGGCCGACGTCGACCTGGGCATCGTGCGCGACTTCCTGGCCAGAGTGAAAGAGCGGGCCATCGGCGAGAACGTGAAGCTGCGCACGCGCGGCGGCCAGATGAAGGTGACCCCCAGCGATCACTTCACCAAAGCCTGCTACGAAGAACTGATCGAGCTGATGGGCGCCGAAGAGCCCATCGAACCGTCCAAGAAGACCCGCGTGCTGATGATGGTGGGTCTACAGGGTACGGGTAAGACCAGCACCAGCGCGAAGCTGGCGCTGCAGCTCAAGAAGCAGGGCGAAAAGCCGCTACTGGTGGCGGCCGACGTGCGCCGCCCCGCTGCGCGTGAACAACTGCGCGTTCTAGCCGAACAGATCGACGTCGACATGTACACGCGCGAGGGCGACGACGCCCCGGCGATCTGTGCCGAGGCCGTCGAGCACGCGCGCGCCAACGGCCACCACACCGTCATCCTCGACACCGCCGGTCGTCTGCAGATCGACGACGAGTTGATGCACGAACTGGAACAGGTGCTCGAACGCACCGAGCCCGAGTTCATCACGCTGGTCTGCGATGCCATGATGGGTCGCGAAGCGGTCAACGTGGCGCGCGGCTTCGCCGATCGCCTGCCCCTCAACGGGCTGATCCTGACCAAGCTCGATGGCGACTCGCGCGGCGGCGCCGCGCTGGCGATTCGCGCCGCTACCGGCGTGCCGATCCGCTGCGTGACCATGGGCGAAGGCGTCGACCGACTCGAGACCTTCCGGCCCGAGGGCATGGCCTCGCGCATCCTGGGCATGGGCGACGTCGTGGGCCTGATGCAGGACTTCGAGGAAGTCGTCGACGTCGAGAGCGCCGAAGCCGACGCCGAGCGCATGCTGAAGGGTCAGTTCACGCTCGAAGACTTCCTGTCGCAACTACAGACCATCCAGAAGATGGGTCCGCTCAAAGACGTGATGGAGAAGATGCCGTTCGCGGGCGATCTGATCCCCGAAGGCGCGAACGTGGACGGCAAGGAATTGAAGAAGATCGAAGCCATGATCTTCTCGATGACGCCCCAGGAGCGCAAGCAACCGCAACTG
>JAAELY010000190.1 GCA_024226335.1 bacterium | reverse complement strand
GCTGAATCGCTCGGCACTGCTCTCGACGAACGGGTTGGCGCTGAACAGGAACTCGAGGTCCATCTGGTAGAGGTTCACTGTCACCTCTTTGAGGTTCTGGAACGTAAGCAGGGCCTCGCGATTCTCGACCTTCAACTGCAAAGCCGGCTCGGTCGACGCCAACTGGTCCTGCAGCGATTCGCGATCGTCTTCTTCCCGGTCGCTTTGGGTGACGGCGCCCCCTTCGATTGCCGCCCCGTCGATCTCGGCGACCTGATCCGTCACCGCGGCGAAGCGTTCTCGCCACTTGTCGACCGGATGGTCGGCGTAGCGGGCGGCGATCTTGGCGGCCTCCTCGGGTTTTTCGCGATAGAAGGCGACGTAGCAGCGCATGTAGTCGACCTGCAACTGGCTGGGCAGATTCTCCGCGTCGACCGCGTCGAACCGGGCCAGCGCCTCGGCCACGCGATCCTGCAGGAACAGGTAGTAGGCCACGTCGAGCGAATCCTCGCCGGTCGGTTCGACCTTGTATCGCAGCACGTTCATCAGCCCGACGTACTGGTTGCGAAAGGCGCTGTTGACGATCTTTCGATCGCGTCCCAACCGATGGGC
>JAAELY010000189.1 GCA_024226335.1 bacterium | reverse complement strand
CGAAGATGCGGGGATCGACCCGAGTGAGGTCGATGGCCTGACCAGTTTCACACTCGATACGAACGACGAAGTCGACATCGCGCGCGCGGTCGGGATTGGCGACGTGACGTTCTACAGTCGCATCCCGTACGGAGGTGGCGCAGCGATCGGTGTGGTGCACCAGGCCGCGATGGCCCTGGCCACGGGATCGGCAAAGTACGTGGTGGTGTACCGCGCGCTCAACGGCCGCTCCGGTCAACGCTATAGCGAAGGTGTCTCGGGCGATATCGTGACGGCCGACCTGATCCACTGGAGCTGGTACATGCCCTGGGGTCTGATGACGCCCGCCAGCTGGGTGGCCATGTTCACGCAGCGCTATATGCACGACTACGGCGCCAAGGCCGAGGATCTGGCCGAAGTCGCTCTGGCGATGCGCGGGCACGCGGTCAACAATCCGGCGGCGTTCTTCCACAAGCGTCCTCTCACGATGGACGAGTACATGGAGGCGCGCTGGATCGCCGAGCCGCTGCGCCTGTACGACTGCTGTCAGGAGACAGACGGTGGTTGTGCTGCGGTGATCACGACACCGGAACGCGCAAAGGACGCAAAGAACCCGGCCGCCTTGATCCGGGGCGTCGCGACGGCCTTTTCCGCAGAGCAGGAGCAGATGACCAGCTTCTACCGCGACGACATCAGCTACCTGCCCGAGATGGAACTGGTCGCGAGCCAGATGTACGAGATGTCGGGCCTCGGCCCCGACGACATCGATGCGGCGATCATCTATGACGCCTTTTCTTCGATCGTACTCTTCCAGCTCGAGTCCTTCGGCTTCTGCAAACGCGGAGAAGCAAAAGACTTCATCAACAACGGCGCCTTGAAGGTCGGCGGTCGCTTGCCGACGAATACTCACGGCGGCCAGCTTTCAGAAGCGTATATCCACGGTGTGAATGGAATCGTAGAAGGCACGCGATTGATCCGCGGAACTTCCACGAATCAACCCGAGAAGAACGATCACGTTCTGGTCACCGCTGGCGTGGGTGTGCCCACGAGCGCAATGATCCTCGGAAAACTCTAAGGGAGAGACGAGATGTCTGAATCCGTCATCGTAGAAGCGCTGCGTACCCCGATCGGTCGCGGCAAGATGGGCAAGGGAGATCTATCCGGTTTCCACGCAGCTCAGGTTCTGGGTCAGCTGCAGATGGGCCTGGTGGAGAAGGCCGGAATCGAGCCGAAAGACGTCGAGCAGGTTTTTGGTGGCTGCGTCACGCAAGCAGGGGAGCAGTCGAATAACATCACCCGTCACGCGTGGTTGTCGAAGAGCGACGATTACACCACCGCGGGAACGACGGTCGATGTTCAGTGCGGCTCCGGGCAGCAGGCGAACAATCTGGTCAACGCGTTGATCAAGGGCGGCAGCATCGATTGCGGGCTCGCCTGCGGAATCGAGTTGATGAGTCACGTGGGCCTGGGCGCCAACGTGATCAACGGCCCCGGCTACTTTCAACCGCCCGACTATCCCTGGGATCAAGCGGCTTCGCAGTTCATCTCCGTGGAGCGGATCGCACAGAAGTGGGGCATCGAACGCAAGGATGTCGACGAGTTTGCGCTGCGCTCGCAGAATCTGGCCGCCCAGGCGCGAGATCAGGGGCGCTTTGAGCGCGAAATCCTGCCACTCGACGCACCCGCGCTCGGGGCCGACGGGGCACCCACCGGTGAGACTCGTCGCGTCGATTCCGATCAGGGTCTGCGCGCGACCACGCTCGACGGTCTCGCACAGTTGAAGCCGGTAGAAGAAGGTGGCATCCACACCGCGGGAAACTCCTCACAGGTTTCCGACGGTGCCGCGGGTCTGCTGTACATGACGCCGGAGAAGGCAAAGGCGCACGGGCTACAAGCTCGGGCGCGCATTCGTCAGGACGTCGTCGTCGGAGCGGATCCCTACTTTCTGCTCGAAGGTCCAATCGATGCGACGAAGAAGGTGCTCGAAAAGAGTGGAATGAGCATTTCGGATATCGATCTCTTCGAGTGCAATGAGGCGTTTGCCGCGGTCGCGCTCGCGTGGATGCGCGCTTTCCCCGACATCGATCTCGATCGCGTCAACGTGAACGGTGGCGCAATTGCTCTGGGCCATCCGGTCGGGGCAACCGGTTCGCGCCTGATCGTGACTGCGCTTCACGAACTCGAACGACAGAACAAGAACACCGCACTCATCACGATGTGCTGCGGTTCGGCGGTCGGAACGGCCACCATCATCGAACGCATCTAGGAGCTGAAAAATGGGAATCCTCGACGGAAAGGTCGCGATCGTCACGGGAGCGGGTCAGGGTCTGGGTCGCATTGAGGCGCTCGAACTCGCGAGCCACGGTGCGAGTGTCGTGGTCAACGACCTCGGAACGGCATCGGACGGCACGGGCGCGAGCGAAGAACCCGCGAAGTCGGTCGTGGAGGAAATCGAGAACCTCGGAGGCAAGGCCGTGGCTGCATTTGGCGACGTCGCGGACTGGGATGCCGCGCAGAGCATCGTGCAGGCGGCGGTGGATCACTTCGGCGACTTGAACATTCTCGTGAACAACGCGGGCTTCTCGCGCGACGGCATGATCGTGAAGATGACCGAGGAGCAGTTCGACTCGGTCATCCGCGTTCACGTCAAGGGTCACTTCTGCATGATTCGCCACACCATGTCGTTCTGGCGCGAAAAGTCGAAGGCATCGGGCGGTGAACCGCTTTACGGGCGCCTGATCAGTACCGCGTCCGACGCCTTCTTGATGGGAAATGTAGGCCAGCCGAACTACGCGGCCGCCAAGGGTGGGATCACTTTCCTTACGCTCTCGGCCGCGCGCGAGGCACAGCGCTTTGGCGCAACTGCGAACGTGATTCTTCCTCGAGCACGTACCCGCATGACCATGCAGGGGCCCTGGGCGAGCATCTTCGCAAAGCCGGAAGAAGGCTTCGATCAGATGGCGCCAGATCACATCGGCCCCGTCGTCGGCTGGCTGGCGTCTCCCCACGCATCTCATGTTTCGGGAAATCTCTTACAGGTCTGGGGCAAACACGTTCGCGTTTACGAGCGACCGCAGCCCGCTCTGGACTTCGAAAATGAGAACGAGTGGAGTATCGACGAACTACAGAAGGTCCTGGGCCCGTTCTTCGACGGCAAGAAGCCCGTCGAAGACTCGTTTGCTCTGCCTATGGCCTAGAGTCCATCACTTCAGTCTGGCTGAATCCCGCGTGGGTTAGAGGTCCGGGATCTGGAACGGGAAGTTGCTCGCCTCGATGCCTCCATCGATCTCGAACATCTTTCCCGTAACGAAACTCCCGGCGTCAGAGGCCAGGTAGGTTGCGCAGATCGCGATGTCTTCCGTCGTTCCAAGGCGCCGCAGCGGCGTCAGGTTTTCCATCTGCTCGCGTCGTTCGCGGTCCTCTACGAAGGGCCCGAGTGCCGAGGTCTCGACCGATCCCACCGCAATCCCGTTCACCCGGATTCTGGGGGCGAGTTCAACGCCCATCAGGCGCGTCATATGGGCGAGGGCGGCCTTGGCGGTGCCATAGGCGACGAAGCCTCGGTCAGTGAAGCGTCCCATCGCGGAAGAGATGTTCACGATGCTGCCTCCTCCGGCCGTCTCGAGCATCGGAGGAATGGCGAAGCGACTGAGCAGGAAGGCGGACGTCGCGTTGAAGCGAAAAGCATCTTCGAACATCTTTTCGCTCGTGCGCAGGATCGGCTTCGGCGGAGTGCCACCGGCGTTATTGACCACAACGTCGATGCGGCCGAACTCCTTCATCGTAGCCTCGACCAGGTTCTCGAGCTGTTCGCGCTCGGTCACGTCACATTGCACCGCGAGTGCCCGCGAGCCATTCGATCGTACCGTTTGCGCTACTTCGTCGATCTGCGACTGCGTGCGCGCCGAGCAGACGACGTGGGCGCCGACCTCGGAAAACGCGGTGGCGATCCCTGCACCGATTCCGCGTCCTGCGCCCGTGACGATGGCGACGCGATCCTTCATCTGGAAGCGATCCAGGATCATCTAGGAACTCCTTGTTGATAGAGGCTGTAGCCCGACTCTTCGAGCCGCCTGTTCAGCCCGCGAGTTGTGCGTTTGCGCGCTCGACCGCACTGGGAATACCGATCTCGAGCGCGTTGGCGATTCGTTCGATGTCATCGTCGTCGATGATCAGTGGCGGGCCGAGTGTAATCACGTCGCGCGCCGGGTCACAGCCGCCCGGGTACACCATCACACCTTGGGCGAACGCTGCGCCGAGGACTTTGTTCGTCATCCCGATGGAGGTGGGAAAAGGTTCTAGCGTGTCTCGATCGCGAACGATCTCGATGGCCAGAAGCAGCCCGCGTCCGCGGATCTCTGCGACGTTTGGGTGGGCTTCGAGACCGGCCAGGCGTTGCCTCAGGCGTTCGCCCATGACGGCGGCGCGCTCGACCAGGTTTTCCCGCTCCATGATTTCGAGCACTTTGTCAGCAACCGCACATGACGCCGGATGCGCCGAGTAGGTGTAGAACATCAGCTCATCACCGGCATCGCCGATTGGATCGACGACTTCGGGTTTTGCCGCGATCGCGCAGAGTGGCGCGTAGCCACCGGTCAGCCCCTTTCCACCGATCAGGATGTCGGGCACCACACCCCAGTGGTCGACCGCGAAGCGCTTGCCTGTGCGTCCGAAGCCGCTCATGACTTCGTCGGCGATCAGCAGCACGCCGTGCCGTTTACAGATCTCCGCGACCCTTGGCAGATACTCATCCGGCGGCGTCAAAGCTCCAGCCGTCGAACCGCCGATCGGTTCCACGATGAACGCAGCAACCGTATTCGGGTCTTCTCGCTTCAACACGGCTTCGAGTTCCTCGGCGCAACCGATCTTGCAGCCGGGGTAGCTCTTGCCGAGCGGACAGCGCAGGCAGAAGCAGGCGGGAGCTTTCGGAAGATCGACCAACCACGGCTCGAAGCCCTTGCGCCGCTTCGTGTGTCCACCGACGGCCAGCGTAGTGAGAGTCGTGCCGTGGTAGGAAAGATCACGCCCGATCACCTTCCAGCGCTCGGGCCGGCCGGCGGACAGGTGGTGCTGTCGAACCAGGCGAACGGCCGCATCGACGGCGTCGGAACCGCCGCTCGTGAACACGATGCGACTGAGACCCGGCGGCAGCCAGCCGTCGACGAGCCGTTCGACAAGTCTTACGCGGCTCTCGCTGGCGAAAGGCGGGACCAGATAGCTGATCTCTGCGGCCGTGTCGGCGAAGGCATCGGCAACCTCGCGTCGTCCCTGGCCAATGTTCACCACGACCGCGCCGCCCGCGGCGTCGAGTATCCGCTGGCCGTCGGGAGTGATGAGGTACGCGCCTTCGGTTTTCGCGATCTGGAGCGGTGGCGCTCCCTTCCTCGCGATCAAAGGGAACCGCTGAGTTCGTGCGTCATCCATCGGCTCATGCTACCACCTGCGTCGATCAGCGGGCGCTGCCTCGAAAGGAGTAGAATCGCTCCACGAAAACGTGAACTTCCCAGGAGCAGGTGTGAGCCAGTCACTGAAGATCAACGGTCATTTGGAAGCCCGATTCGAGCCCATCAAGCGCGTATTCGAAGCGTCGCTTGCCGCGGGAGAAGAAGTCGGAGCCGCTGTTGCGATCACTCTGCACGGTGAGCCCGTCGTGGACCTCTGGGCGGGGCATTCGGATCAAGCGAAGACCCGCGAGTGGCAGGAGGACACGATTGCCAATGTGTACTCGACGACCAAGGGCATGACCGCAATCTGTGCTCACCAGTTGGTCGATCGCGGAGAACTCGACCTCGACGCACCGGTTTCGAAATACTGGCCGGAATTCGCGCAGAACACCAAGCAAGATCTTCCGGTTCGCTGGCTACTCAGCCATCGCGTAGGGCTTCCGGCGGTCAAGGAACTACTACCGCCCGAAGCTCTGTATGACTGGGATGCGATGGTCTCGGCTCTGGCTGCGCAGGAACCCTGGTGGAAGCCGGGTCAAGCGCACGGCTATCACGCTGTGAGCTTTGGCTGGCTGGTTGGCGAGGTCGTACGTCGCATCTCCGGCCGGAGTCTAGGCCGCTATTTTCGCGAAGAAATCGCCGAGCCTCTGGGTCTGGACTTCATGATTGGCACGCCCGACGAACACCACGAGCGCATCGCGGAAATGAGCGCCATGGCGATGCCCGAACCGGAAGCCGATGGGCCCAACCTCGGTGCCGCAATGCTCATGGATCCCGAGGGCATGCTCGCACGAGCGTTCATGAACCCGCCTTCGATGGCACTCGGCCCCAATACGGCGGAATGGCGGCGCGCAGAGATTCCGGCGGCCAACGGTCACGGCACAGCGCGTTCTCTCGCGCGGGTGTACGGTGCGCTGGCCAACGGTGGCGAGCTACAGGGTGTGCGCGTATTGACTCCGCAGAGCATCGAGCGCTGCCACACCGAGCAGTCGCGCGGACCCGACGAAGTGCTGCAGATTTCCACGCGCTTCGGCCTGGGCTTCATGCTCAGCCAGGGAACCCGCGACACGAGCTTTGGACCCAACCCACGGGCCTTTGGGCATCCTGGAGCTGGGGGCTCGCTGGGTTTCGCCGATCCCGACACGGGCATCGGCTTCGGCTACGTCATGAACAAGATGGGGCCGAGCATCGTCATCGATGCGCGCGCCGCGAATCTGATCGAGGCGACCTACGCGTCGCTCGCGTGAAATCCAGTTCCACGGACTTTGAGTGCAACCGGGAGCACGAGCCCGAGCGCGAGCAACGAGCAACCGGATACGAGCAGGCCCAGTGCGGGATAGGACGCCGTCAGCAGGAGTGTTCCGGCGCTCGCGGGTCCCGCAGCGCTACCTGCGGACCAGAAGCCGATCGTGGCTGCTGCCCAGCGCCCCTCTTTGTCGAGTTCCGCAGCGGTTCCCATCAGGTAGGGCATTGCGAAAAGGAATGTGAACGTCCACAAGAGCAGCATGCCCGAGTACAGCGACGCGTTGCGGGAAGCACCTAGCAGGAGCGTCGCCAGCGCGATTCCGATCAATCCCAGAGTGAGTGGGCCGAGGCGCCCGCGACGCGTGCCCAGCCAGCTGGCGAGTCCGGCGCCCAGCAGTCCGAAGATCATCGTCACTGCGAGCACTCCACCGATTTGGTCGCGCGACAGGCCCACATGCATGCCGATCCGCTCCGTGAATGCCCACATGGCGGAGCCTCCGAGCGCGAGCGCGAAGAAACCAACCATGAGTGCAACGCCGTAGCCCATATGTGTTTTGCGGCTGTGCTGTGCACGCGTCGCTCCACCAGGTGCGTCGGGTAGGAAACGAAGCAAAGGCAGGCAAATCAGGCCTACCACGAGTAGAACGCCGAAGCCTCCAGCGTATCCGAAGGGTTCGATGAGATAGGGCAGAACGGCCAGTAGGACTCCGGCGCCGGCGCCGCCGATCAGGGCCAGCCGTGCGGAGACGCGTTCGGGATCCACTGCCCCTGCAATCGAGGCGTTGGCTGTCGCGAAAGCCGCGCCTTCACCGATGCCCGCAATCAACCGAGCGAACAGCAGAGCTTCGAAGCTCATCGCGCGAATCGAAAGGGCCTGGCCGACACATGCAATCACCGCACCGGCAATTGCGAGTCGTCGGCGGGGCAGTCGATGGATACGCGGTGCGACCAGTAGCGAGACCGCTGCCACCATGCCGATCTCGACCGAAGCGAGTAGGCCCGCAGCTGCTTCACTGATGCCGAGACCATCGATGACGGCACCTAGCAGAATCGGCAGCGAGCCCTGTGCTGCGAAACCGATTGCGGCACCGGCAAGTATTCCGATCAGCATTCCCGGCGGGTCAGAGGCGTCGACTTCGGGATCTACATTCAAGAGGTCAACTCCACTGCGCCGCTTTCCGAAGCGGGGCCGCGCAGACGTATCCAGACCACGAGCGACGATGCCACGAGGATCAGGCCGATGCATAGCCCCCACCACAGGCCGACCAGGCCCCAGTTGGTGCGCAGTGCAAGATAACCACCTAGCGGCAATCCGATCAACCAGTAGCTGATCAAGTTGAAGACCATCGCGGGTCGCACCCTTCCCATGCCGCGGAGGACTCCACAGGCCACCACCTGTGCCCCGTCGAACACCTGGAATAGTGCGGCGATTGGCAATACCGACGCGCAGAGCATCACGACCTCCAGATCGGAGGTATAGAGGCGCGGGAGGAAATCGCGAAGCAGGACCATGACTGTACCCAGCACGGCCATGATACCTGCACCCATGGCCATCGAGACCCACGCGGCCCGCTGTGCATCCAATGGCTTTCCTGCACCGATCAGATTCCCCACCCGGGTTGTGGCCGCCTGTGCCACACCGAGAGGTAGCATGAAGGTGATCGAGGCCATATTGATCGCCACGGTGTGCGCGACCAGGTGGACCGGTCCCAGCATTCCGGCGATCAAGGTGCCCAGGGAGAAGGCCCACATTTCGAGGGAAACCTGGATCGCGATCGGGAAGCCCAGGCGGATGATTTCCCTGAGGCCTTTTGGATCAACCGCCTTGCGGCTCCAGCCAACCCACGCGCCGCGGTGCAGGCTGAATGCGCGTACGAAGAGGTAGAGGCCCACGAGACTGAGGACCTGTGTCAGGGAGGTCGCGACACCCGCACCGATCAGGCCGTACGCGGGGAAACCCAGATGGCCGAAAATCAGAATCCAGTTCAGGAAGATGTTCACGGCGTTTGCAATCAGAATTACCCAGAGGGCGGGGCGCACGAGTTCGCGGCCCTGGAGGTATTGACGCAGCACGCTGTAGACCATGTAGAAGGGCAGGCCCGGGATTCGTGCGAGTGAGTAGGCCTGCGCGTCCGCACTGAGTCCCGGATCCTGTCCGAAAAGCAGCAGGACGCTCCCGGTCTGGAGCACCAGCCAGATCAGAGGCACGCTGATGAGGACCGCCAGCACCAGTCCGCGTTGTAAGGCGACGCCCAGGCGCTGGCGATCACGCGCACCGTGCGCCTGCGAGAAAATCGGATCCAATCCGAAGAGCACGCCATTTGCGAACATGGTCATGCCCCAGAGCCACACGTTGGCGATCGACGCCGCACCCAGGGCTTCGACACTGACTCGTCCGAGCATCAGCGTGTCGATCAGCCCCATGAGCATGCCGGAGAGCTGGGTAGCGGCAACCGGGACCGCGAGGGCGACCATCCGGCGAATCTCGAGACGCAAAGGCGACAAGACGCTCTGGAATGCCGGATCGACGGCCTTCAGTCAAGAGGCCTGGTGTCGAGTCGTTCCAGCGATTGCTTCAGCGGCCCGGGGCCAGGATTTCGAGCACTCGATCATCCGGCAGGGGCAGTCCTTGCGGGTGGATCGGCTGGACGCAAACATGGCTGGCCCCCGCATCGAAATGGGCTTGTACCCGTGCGGAGATCTGTTTCTCGCTACCCCAGGCGACGACTGCGTCGATGAAGCGGTCGCTTCCTCCGGAGTCGAAGTCGGACTCCTCGAATCCCAGGCGCTTCCAGTTGTTGCGGTAGTTGGGCAGGCCGATGTAGATGGCCGCGTTCTTGCGCGCCAGGTTTCGAGCTTTCTCTGGGTCGGTTTCGAGCAATACCTTCTGCTCCACACATAGCCAGGCGTCGCTTCCCATGATCTCGCGGGCCTGTGCAGTGTGTTCAGGAGTCGTGAAGTAGGGATGCGCACCCTGTGTCTTCTGCGCCGCCAAAGCCAGCATTTTCGGGCCCAGTGCCGCAATCACGGTGGGTGGTTCTTCGGCTGGCGCCGGACCGGCGTAGATCGCCTTTTCCATCGCTTCCAGGTATGCGCGCATCGTCGACAGCGGTTTGCCGTAGCTATGACCGCGCACGCTTTCGACCATCGGCTGATGAGACACGCCGATGCCCAGCAGGAAGCGGCCTTCCGACTGTTCGGCGAGCGTGCGTTGCGCCGCGACCATTGCGCCCGGGTCGCGTGCGTACAGGTTCGCGATTCCGGTCGCGACGATCAATCGCTCTGTATTCGCCAGCAGAAAACCCGCGTGTGCGAACGGATGGCGTCCGATGGCTTCAGGCAACCAGAGCGCGGAGTAGCCCTGTGCTTCAATCTTCCTGGCGAATTCCGCAGCCTGGGCCGCCGGCATGCCATCTGTAAAGAACCAGACTCCGAGTCGGCCGAGTTCCATCACAGCGATACCGCGGCTGCACATGTCTGGGACGCACCCGGTGCAAGGCCCTGGATTGCCCGTTTCAAGACCGCAAACGTCAGGATGTCGCAGTCGGTCGAGCCGCCGGTCACCGAGCAGCGGTCGGCTGCGGCTCCCAGTGGACTACCGGACGGGTCTGCGAGGTGAGTGCGCAGTGTGTCGATGTCGGTGTCGTTCACGACTCCCGTCCCCGCAAGATGCCCGCACTGACACTCGTCTCCGATGCCGTCGGCAAGTGATCCCGTGCCTACACCTCCGACGTCCGTTTGGGTCGAATTTGCGCGGAACGCGCAGTTGTCACACACCGCACCGCGACCATCGGAGTCCGCATCGCTGTGATCTCCACTGCCATTGCTGGGACAGGCATCGTCGGCGTCCAGAAGCGCATCCTCGTCGCGATCGATGCCGCTTCGTGTACCCATACCCGGAGGAACACAGGTGAAAGTGAGTTCCTGTCCGGCCGTTTCGGCGAGGGCCCGCAGGTTTGGATCGCTGAGCAGCGGATCAGAGGTCGAATCGGGGATGAAGTTGCCCGCACCCGAATCGTAGAGCCAGCCTCGCGTAGCGCCAGCGATCGAAGCCTTCGCAATCAGGTCGCATTCGGTGACGCTGCCACCGACTTCCTTCGAAACGAATGCGGCGGCTGCACGGGCTTCGAGCAGGTCGATGCGCGCAGCGACGCCCGCATCGTTGGGATCGGAAAGCGTGATCTGCTGGCCCACGATCGGTGCCAGATCAGTGTCGAAGGCGAGCATGTACTCCTCCATGTCGCGTCGTTGAGCATCGCCACCGTCAAATCCCACAGACCCATTCTCGTTGAAGAGCACGGCTTGAAAGAAGTCGAACAAACTGGCGACACTGCCGTCGTGCAGGAAGCCGAAGCCGCGGATCTGATCGCCCTGGTGTGGCAAGGCCTGGGGATTCTGGAAGGCTATGTCGGGCATGCCGAACATGCCGACTTTCTGGTACATGTTTCGCAGGTGCGGGATCTTCAGAATCTGTGGCTCTCCATCAAAGCTGTCATTCGTACTGGTGCCGAAGTGCCCTTGCACGGCGTCGAGTTGGTGACAGCCCTCGCAGGTGAATCCCGAGAAACCGGGAAGCGTCGGATCTCCATCCGATAGGCGTGGCCCCAGATAGAAGTCCCGGCCGTTTTGTTGATCGGTCGTCAGTGAGTTGTCGAGCGCGCGAACCGGGTTCGGGGGCATGATGATCTCTCGCGCAAACTGCGAAAACAAGATCATATCGTTGGGATCGATGGTCGAAGCGCGACCCACGAGACCCGGGAACGCCACGTTGAAATTGACGAAGCTGTGATTCGGGTCGACAGCAAATCCCGGGTCCGCGCGATCACCACGCCAGTGCATGGCACCTGAGTTCTGCAGACCGCGCAGAGTTTGAGTGGTCATTGGTCCCTTCATCGGATGGAAGATATTCATATCTCCCGTACCGTTGATGTCGGGCGGCACCAGGTCTGCGATAATCAGTGCGGCCTGCAGATTGATGAATATCGGGTTGGGCTTCACGTCGTCGTCCGGGTTGCCCAGGTCCCAGGCCAGGCTGTCGAAGTCACCGAAGATGTGACAACTGGAGCACGAAGCTTCACCGTTGCCAGAGGTCTCGAAGGCGTCGTACAGGAACGGCCGGCCCGAAATCACGTAGGCCGGCTCGGGACTGTGCAACGGGAGATTGGCCACTTCGCTACCCGTGCCCAGGTTGATGATCGCAAGCGAGTTGTCGAAGCGCGTCAGCACGTACATGCGGCCACGCGCTTCGTCCAGGGCGATGCCGCTGGGACCGCCACCGGTCACGGAGATGTAGCTGGGGCTCGCCAATACAGGATTGAAGCTGCCCGCTTCCAGCGCCGCCGTGGCGATCACGCCGATCTTGCTCGATCCAAAGGCCGCAACGTAGAGAGTCGCGCCGTCGGCGCTGATGGCCATGTCGGTTGGTGTCGCCAGGGAGTGATTCTTGGCGTTGGGGTCAAAGCCGATGTCGGCAGCGAGGAGGTTGTAGTTGATGTGACTGTTCAAATGCCGGGGAAGGACTGCAGAAGCGCCGTTGGGATCCGTAATCACGGTGACCCTGGTCTCTGCGAGATGACCCTGCACGGTGGAGCCTCCGAAGACGCCCGGTCCTTCGAAGCGCACTTCATTTCGCGCTTCGGTGTTCGATACGTACAGGCTTCCGGTGACCGGATTGACGATCATATTGAACAGAATGGTTCCGACACTCGAGAAACTCCCGGCCTGCGTAAGTGTGCTCGCATCGATTGCGAACACGTCTCGATCGGGCAGATCGAAGAGCACGGCCGCGCTCCAGTCCCGGCCCAGCTCATCGCGGAATTCGCCGGAATTGGGATCGAGTTTGACGATCAATCCGGTCTCGGGTGCGTCTGCAAACGAGTGGTCGGTCGAAGGACCGGGGTTGCCGCCCGGCGCTGCGACGCTACTGCCCGGCTCGGTGCACGGTGTGAACGGTGCGAAACCATCGCAAACGACGCCTTCCGAGACGACCGTCGTCTGGTTGCCCGTGTGAAAACCCGCCGCATACACAGTGCCGCCATCCGGGCTGACGGCCAGTGCACGCGGTGTGTCGGTGAAGAGATCGACGATCTTCAGCGGTTTGCCGCCGAACTCGCTGCCTAGAGCGGTTGCATCGAAGACCCAGACATCGGCCCGCGAGATTCCAGGCGTAGTCAGTTGTGGATCGCCCGCACCCGAAACAGTCGAGATCGAAGCGTCCACTCGCTGCTGGCCGCGATGGGATGTCGTGATGAAGGCCCGATTGCCCCCCGCACCGGCAAAAACGATATCGCGTGGTTCATCGCCGACGAGCAGCGTGCGTACGACACGGGCCGGGGTACTCGTGACGTCGATGATGCTCACGCTATCGGACAGGTGATTGACCACCCAGACTTCGTTGTTGTCGCGCGCGGCGACCGAACACGGCTCCAAGCCTGTGGGAACCGATTCACGGTGCGCGAGCCCGAAGGTCCCGACGTCGAATATCTCGAGTCGGTTGTCGGGAATATTGGTCACGAACAGGGTATTCCCGTCCGGTGAGAGAGCGACCGGTCGAACCGGTCCCGTTTCGAAGGTCGTAAACCCCTGGGCTCGAGCCGGCGACGTGTTTCCGATGACGAACAGGCCGAGCCACAAGAGCATCGGAGTCAACAGGACCCCGAAGCAGGATCTGATCAGCGCACGCATAGGCAGTTTCCCTCCCGGAATTGCCCATGATACACATGGGAACCGCGAGGGGGGATCATTCCGTACTACCCGGAATCGCTTTCTGGAGGCCTCTGGGCGTCAGAGATCCCGAGCTGAAGGATCCGTCAGGAAGATTCTTCCAGCACTTCGTCGATCACCAGGGTTCCGCTGCGTTCGTCGCGTCGCAGGGTTACCAACTGGTTCTTTTCGGCGTCTTCAAGCAACCGCGTGAACGAGCGATACCCATGGTACTCCTCGTTGAACTGCGGCTGCTTGCGCTTCATGGTTTCCTTGACCAGCGAACTGTACAGGTGTTTGTCTTCGCGTTGGAGCGCTTCGACTGCATCGAGTAGCAGTGCGAAAGCTTCCTGCTTCTCTTTGCCGAGGCGCGCCTGGCCCGCACGCTTGCGCTTGGCTGGCTTTCGGACCAGATCATCGTAGAAGATGAACTCGTCGCAGCTGTCGATCAAAAGAGGGCTCGTAGAGTTCTTTACCCCGACGGCCATCGTGTGTTTGTTGTTCTCCCGCAGCTTCGCCACGAGCGGATAGAAATCGGAGTCTCCGGTCACCAGCGCAAAGGTGTCGATGTGTGGCTTCGTATAGCTGAGTTCGAGAGCATCAACGACCATCTTGATATCCGCGCTGTTCTTGCCCGTGATCCGGCTGCCCGGAAGGTCTATCAATTCGACCCCGGCTGCGTGCAGGGGGCGCTTGTATTCGTCGTAACGACCCCAGTCCGCGTACGCCTTGCGAACGACCAGATTTCCCTTGTCGACGAGTCGCGCGAATACAAGGTCGACGTCGAAGGACTTCAGGCGTGCGTCGGAGACACCGATCGCGACGTTCTCTAGATCGATGTACACGGCGATGTTGCTGGTCTCGTCAGCCAAGATTCCTCCTTCGAGTTTCGCGCAGAGCCTTCAGACGCGGATCCAGGGTCGATCGTGCAATTCTGGAGGTTCGGGTAGTCCTGCCCAGACCGCCACCTCTCCAAAGCTGGGTTCGACATAGTCGCTGGGTAGGGCCGAACGAAGCGCGAAAAACGCATTTGGTGCGTAGCTGTCCGTGTGGATCAGAGCGTAACCCTTTTCTTCGCCCAGCTTTCGCAGCGCCGAAAGGCTCGCGCCGTGGTAGTTCGTACCGTCCCAGGAGCGCTCTGGATCGTAGGGTACGACCTCGGTGTCGTGCGGATCCAGGAAGATGTTGTATTCGATCACGACCAGCCGTGGTGTGTGGTCGCGAAGGGCTTTCCACACCCAGTATTCGTTGCTGTCGATGTCGATCGAGAGCAGATCGAATTCTCGGGGCACGCCGTGTCGCGAGAACACTTCATTGATGTTCTCGGCTGTGACCATTTCGCGAACCACCGTGGAGCCGGGTAGTCCGCGCGGGTCGATCAGGAGACCGTCCCAGCCGCGATGGATGCGAAGCAGGGCCGTGTTTGAGAGATTGAAGCCGTCCTTTGCACCGAACTCGACAAAGAACCGGCTACTGGCGCCGATCTCGCTGAAAATCCGTTCGATCACCCCGTCTTCTCCAGATTGGGAGTAGACGCGGCGTTCCCAATTTCGCAGATCGTCGAGCACCGGGAGTTCCTCCATTCGAGACGCTGTCAGGTAGCGTGTACCATCAGGCCCAGATGATGAAAAGGGCCTGAAAGGGCAGTCTAATCCAGCCGGCCGCGGCCGCGCCGCCGATATCGCCCACCAACGCGGGAATTTCCTTGGGTCGGCTCACACGCTGGAGTCTACCAGTCTGGAGCCTGTCTGGCGGGCTGCCGAGAACTCACCCCCACGGGTGGCGTTTGTTCAGAAGTCGCGGTCCATGAGCGTCTTGCGCTCGTCGGCTCGCGCGTTGCGAACGGCTCTGTCGCAGATCTCACGCAGTTTGTCCGAGAGAACGTCCATCACGGCCTCGGATGTGTTCATGCCGTGGCGTTCTTTCACGTACTTCTTCAGCTTCGAGGCGACGATCAGGATTTCGCGCGAAAACTCTCCAGCACTGGAAGGATCAGTCTGCGGTGATTCACCGATGCGAATGCGCCTGGGTGGCCGTTTTTCGGCGCCTCTGCTGGCCTGTGCGTCCGTGGCCCGTGCGACCGGTTTGAGGGCGGACTTCTCCTCACTCTGGGTACGCAGATGAGTTTCGCGGGATGGAGAGCGTTCTTCGAGAGCCCAGGCTTCCCGGTGTCGCATCAGTGGGAGATGTGCGTCCCAGCACGAAGTGGAACAGAACACCAGGCCGGTGCGCTTGCGGTTGCAGGTCGAGACGCTGCAAACCCAATAGGTCTGCGAGAACTCGATTTCGCTTTTGCAGTTGCTACAGCGTCGCCATAGCATGCCCGCTTCACTCATCATTCCCCTCCACGCGCCAATGCCCAATCGTATAGGCGCGCGGGGAGCTTCTCGCCAGGGCAGGGCTAGTCAATCAGACGATTGCGGCTTCGATTTCCTCGCAGTCGCTGCGCACCTGACTCAACTGGCTCTCACTGATCCCTAGTGCCTCTTTTGCCTGCTCCAGAGTCTTGTCCATGCTCAAGTCGACTCCGGAGTGACTCTGCAAGCAGGCGACTTCAATTTCACCCACACCTTCAACATCTTCTTCGCCATCTGGAACTAGACCAAAGCCGCGTTCGTGCGCGATGGATTCCGCCAGGCATACCGTGGCTGCGAGTGGATTAGCCGTCCCTTCGATCATCACCTGATGGTGTGCGCCCAGTACGACCGCGATCGTCTCTGGAAGTTCCCAGAGACCGGCGATCAGCTGGCCGGCCTGTGCATGTACGCGATCGATCGCAGGCCAGATTGCCACGAGGTCGGGAGCCTTCTTCTTTGGACCGGTGTCCGATAGCGCAATCAAAATTGCCGCGATCCCTATATCGTGCATCAGTCCGCACAAAAACGCGTATTCGCCTTCGATCTTCGTGTACTTGCAGATTGCACGCGCCACATAGCCGGTGAATGCACTATGACGACGCAGGCGGTTCATCGTGTCGGCGTAGGCATCAGCGCGGAAGACCCGCATGTTCATGGACGCCTGGAAGACGACATCGCGCAGGCTGTTCAGGCCAATGCGAATGAGTGCCTGGTTGAGTGAAGTAATCTCCGTCTGTCCCGAGTAGATCGCAGACTGCACGAGCTTCATGATCTGGCCCGTGAGCATCGTATCTTTCTCGAGGAGACTGACGATGTCGGCAATCGTCACATCTGGATTCTGTGCCAGGGCCATCAACTCGGTCGCAACACCGGGGAGTTTTGGCGGCTCGTAGTTCGGAGAGTTGAATCTCTCCATCAAACGCGCGGTCATTTCCTCTTCGTCGAGGAGCGCGTCGTCGTCAAAGTCGAGTTTTACCAGGCCTTCGCCGTAACCCTCGTCGGTCTTCTTCTTGCCCATTCCTGTGATCTTCACGCTTCAACCCCATCGCGCTAAGCTGCTCATGGAACAGCATCGGTGCAGTGTCGGTCAGCTTGAGGCAGATGCACTCCCTGGCCATTTTCGGCGCAGTCACGAGGTTCTCGTGGAGGTCTTGCTACCCGCAGCTGTGTGCCATTCCTGCGGATCTTCGCGTCGCGATTGGCTGTGCGAGTGCATTGCTTTCACTTGAACACACACCTGCGACGTGCTGTCGAGCGAGTACTCCAGAAGGGATTGCCTGATTCCCTGCCCAGGGTGGCAAGTCCCGAAATGAAATCTGACTCTTCTTCGTTGAGTCCTGAAATGAGCAACGACGAAATCACGAGTGGATCTGGAGCTTCCTTGCTGCTCCCGTCGCGATTCTTGAACCGCGAACTCTCGCAACTGGAATTCCAGAGGCGCGTTCTCGCCATGGCCGAGGATCCCGAGTTACCGTTGCTCGAGCGTTTGAAGTTTGTGGCGATCTCGAGCCAGATCCTCGACGAGTTCTTTCAGATCCGGGTGGCCGGACTCAAACAACAACTCGATGCTGGCGTTGGTGCGGTGACACCCGAGGGACTCACACCCGCATCCCAACTGCGCAAGATCCGCCGCGAAGTGCTCTCACAAAATGCGCGGCGCATGGATCTGTTGCGCAAACGACTCTTTCCGGAGCTTGCCGAGCGAGGTCTGCATCTGGTCGGCTGGGATTCTCTCTCGCGTGAAGACCGAGATCAATTCGATCGGCTTTTCTACGAGCAGATCTTTCCCGTTCTGACGCCTCTGTCCGTGGATCCGGCGCACCCGTTTCCGTACATCTCCAACCTGAGCTTCAACCTGGCGGTGGCACTCGTCGACCCTTCGAGTGGGGAGACCCGATTCGCGCGACTCAAGGTTCCGTCGATGCTTCCCCGCTTCTGCTTCTTGCCCGACGGAAAGCGCGTTCTGCCTATCGAACAGCTGATGGCCTCGCACCTCGAGGCGCTGTTCCCATCGATGGAAATCGTATCCGTGTTCAGTTTCCGTGTGACCCGCGACGCGGAGCTCTCGGTTGAAGAAGACGAAGCTGAAGACCTGTTGCATGCGATCCAGTCGAGTATCGCGCGGCGCCGTCGTATGAACGACGTCGTGCGGCTCGAGATCGACATCGCCATGTCCGACCAGGTTCGGGAGTTGCTGGTACGCGAGCTGGACATCGACCCGGACGATGTCTACGTGAATGACGGACTGCTTGCTCTCGGCGGGCTCATGGACCTGTATTCGCTCGACCGTTCAGATCTGAAATATGCTCCATGGAAACCCGATGAATCGTTGCGTTCCAGAGAGAGCGAGAGCCTTTTCGATCGATTGCGCGAAACCGACATCCTCGTACACCATCCTTACGAGTCTTTCGAATCCTCCGTCGAGTCCTTTCTCTCGGAGGCCTCTCGCGATCCCAAGGTGTTGGCAATCAAGAACACCGTGTATCGCACGACTTCTGGCCCGAAGAACCCGATCGTCCGCGCTTTGACGCGCGCGGCCCAGGCTGGGAAGGAAGTAGTTGCACTCATCGAGCTGAAGGCGCGTTTCGACGAAGAAGCGAACATCGAGTGGGCGCGGGAACTCGAGCGGGCGGGTGTGCATGTTGTATACGGACTCGTGGGCCTCAAGACGCATGCCAAGGCATCACTGATCGTACGCCAGGAAGGCGATCGGATCCGTCGCTACTGCCACGTGGGAACGGGGAATTACAACGCGCAAACGGCCAGTATCTACGAGGACGTCGGGCTTCTGTCTTCGAATCCGGCGCTGGCGGATGATCTCTCGCAACTGTTCAACTATTTGACTGGTTTCGCTCGACCCTCGGCATACTCGCTCGCGCAGGTGGCACCCACCGGGTTGCGCGAGTTCATACTCGAACAGATCCGCGAAGAATCACGGCATCCGGACGGGCACGTGATCATGAAGATCAACGGCATCTCCGATCCAGAGATGATCGATGCTCTGTATGCGGCCTCGAATGCGGGTGTCGAGATTGATCTGATCGTGCGCAGCGTCTGTTGTCTGCGCCCAGCGGTGCCCGGTCTCTCGGAGCGGATTCGAGTGCGCTCTGTTCTGGGCCGCTATCTGGAGCACTCGAGGATCTTCCGCTTCGGCAGCGATGCGCGCGGTCCGCGCTACCTGATCGGCTCGGCGGATATGATGACCCGGAATCTGAGTCGCCGCGTGGAACTGCTGGTACCCGTCGAACAGCCGGAGTTACGCGATCGTCTTCAGGAGATTCTGGACGCGAATCTCTCGCCCGATGCGAAGCGCTGGGAACTTGCGGCGGATGGTCAGTGGACGCGATGGCCGGAGACCCTCGGACACAGTTCCCAGGAGATCTTGTACCGACTTGCCAGGCGACGTCGAGGAGCGATCGGAAACCCAGCCGACGTTTGAAGCTCAGCGGCGGTTCGTTTCGATCGCAGATTGCGGGGTGCGAACCCGGAGTCGTCCCGGTGGTATGCTGCCGGCCATGACGAGCATCGTCAGAATGCAACCGATCCGAATCGAAGACCTGCGCATCACCCGGGAGCCGGTCGAGGGTGCAGGTCTGCTCCGGTGCACAGTGTCAGAAGTCCATGGCGTCTGACATCGTGCCCAGGTGAACGCGCAGGTTTTGAAGACGTGGCTGTGAAATCGAAGACGCGCCCGATTCGAGAGTGCCTCCTGGTGCTGATTGTTCTGCTGTGCTCTGCGCCGTTCTCGGCGGGGGGCCAGGAAGAATCAGAACCCGAGACTGCACCGGCAGAGCCGATTGCCATTCCGGTTCCGGCCGTCGCCGAATCTGCAGAAGTGCTCGATGCTCGACTTGAATCGATCACGGATCGGATCGAAGCCGAGGCGTCGCTCGATCCGCTGATCCTACAGCTGCCAGAGACCCGTCGACAGATCGCGGAACGCCAGGAAGAGACACGCGCGCAGATCGAAGCGCTGCGGCTCGAAGGGCTGGGTGACCTGGAACGCGAGTGGCAGATTCGCGGGGCGGAACTCCAGGAGACGGCGGGCGGGCTGACGGAACTCGGCGAGGAGTTCGAGTCCCAACTAGAAGAATTGCAGGGCTTCACGGATGTCTGGACGAAGACACGCGAAGCGATCGGCTCGGCGAGTGCACCGGAAACCCTGGAGCTGCGTGTCGATCAGGTGCTCGAGTCGATCTCCAGGACTCGTCTGCGCCTGCGGGAACGACGTGGGCTGATTCTCACCGTGCAAACCAGTGTCGGCGAACTGCAGCGCACCGTCGCCTCGCTTCTGAGCACGATCGAGGATGCGCAGAAGCGCCTGCGCTCTCGTCTGCTTGTTCCGGACCGTCCACCGCTCTGGAGCGTCGAAGCTCTGGCGGGAGCTGAGGGATTCACGGGCAGCGTGACAAAGGTCTCCCGCGATATTGGCGAACAGCTGCGCACCTACTTCGCCACGCGACGGACCGTCGTGTTCCTGCACATCCTGCTGTTTCTGGGATCCGTTCTACTCACTCTCTACTTGCGGCCGCGGACCCGCACCTGGGCCGAACGCGATGAGGGTTTCCGATCGACCGCGCGACTCTTTGACCGGCCGATTGCCCTGGCGGCTTTGATGGCCTTGCTTTTCTCTCCCTGGGTTTACCCAAATGCCCCGTCCGTTCTGAACGATCTGATGGGGCTGCTCTTCCTTCTGCCCATCCTGCGCCTCTTGCCCATTCTGTTGGAATCCTCACTTCGCCACGGTGCCTATGCACTTGCCTGTTTGTATCTCGTCGATCAATTGCGCGCATTGCTCGACTCCGAACCTTTGTTGGAGCGCTCCCTTTTCGCACTCGAGATCGCCGTGGCGTTCGTCGGGCTTCTCTGGCTCTTGCGTCCGGCGCGTGCTTCGCGTCTGCCGCTGGACAACCCGTGGTTGCGGGCGATTGGCATCGCTGCCCGTGTCGCGAGCGTACTGCTTGCAGCCTCGTTTCTACTCAATCTTCTGGGCTATATGGGCCTGGCCCGTCTGCTCGGCGAGGGTACGCTCCGCAGCGCCTACGCCGGCCTCTTCATCTATGTGGCCGTGATCGTCGCCGAAGGTCTCTTGCGCGCGCTACTGCGCGTTCGAATCGTGCAGTTTCTGAATCTCGTGCGCCGGCATCGGCCGGTGATCGTGCGTCGAATTCGCTGGATTGCACGGGCGGCGGGAGTCGCAACCTGGATCTGGGTGACTTTGGAGCACTTCTCGATTGAGGGCCAGACGGTTCGGGCGGTGGACGTCGCGCTCACGACTCGGTTCGGGTTGGGTGAGATCCAGGTCTCACTCGGCGATCTTCTCGTCTTCGCAATCACGATTGCTCTGGCGCTCTTCATCTCGCGGGCCTTGCGCATGCTCCTGGATGAGGACGTCTTGCCTCGGGTCTCACTTCCGCGCGGAGTCGGCTATGCCACCTCTGCAACGGTTCAGTACGCGGTAGCGATGCTCGGCTTTCTGGTCGCAATGAGTGCGGCTGGTATCGATATGGATCGGTTTGCAATCGTCGCTGGAGCCTTCGGTGTCGGTCTGGGCTTCGGTCTGCAGAACGTTGTAAATAACTTCGTGTCAGGCATCATCCTGCTCTTCGAACGCCCGGTTCAGGTGGGCGATACGGTCGAAACCGAGGGCGTACTCGGAGAGGTCAGACGTATCGGTATTCGCTCGAGTACGATTCGCACCTGGCAGGGAGCTGAGGTGATCGTTCCCAACTCGTCGCTGATCGCCGAGCGCGTCGTCAACTGGACCATGTCTGACAGGCAGCGTCGAATCGATCTGAGCGTAGGTGTCGCGTACGGGACCGACCCTGAGCGCGTGCTCGAGATCCTGGATCAAATCGCCGCCGAACACGATGAAATTCTGGACGATCCGAAACCGATCAGTCTCTTCCGCGGTTTCGGCGATAGTTCACTTGACTTCGAACTCCGCGCCTGGACTCCGCGCTTCGAGAACTTCAACCGGGTTTTCAGCGAATTGGCCGTTCGAGTCAATTCCGCGTTTGCACGGGCTAACATCGAAATTCCGTTTCCCCAACGTGACCTGCATCTGAAATCCGTAGAACCCGATGCTGCTCGTTCGTTGCGTGCAGAAGCGTCAGCTTCTGGCGAAGCGGAAGTCTGATACCCTCCTCTCCCGCACTGCGTCAGATCCGGAGAAAAACGGCATGCCCGAAAAAGGAACCTTGCGCTTCGCGCGCTTCGTCGTCCGGCGGCGTGCACCAATCGCAGTTCTTCTGTTAATCGCCACAGTCTTCTTTGCCTATCCGATCGTGAACATGCTGGCAACAGCTCTTGGCAATCCGTTACCTGGTCCTGCGACTTCGATCAGTGCCAACGCACGGGACATGTTTCCCGACCATCCCTACATCCACGCCCAGGACAAGTTCGCCGGTCGTTTTGGGAATGCCTCGCTCGTCGCGGTGGCTGTGACCGTTGAAGACGGCGACATCTTCAACCCTGCGACACTGGCGAAGATCGATCGCATCACGAAGGGACTCGACGGATGGGATTACGATGCGCAGGTCGAGGCGCGCAGGACGATGCTCCATGAACTGGAAGCCATTGGTGACCTGAGCAAGAACGAGATCAGGTCCGAACTCGACGAACGTTTCCCTCCGTATCCCGTCAACCACGACCTGGTGCGATCGCTGACGCATATCTCGACGCGGGTAGTCGAGATCGCGCGCGAAGGCGGCATGACGGCCGAGATCTTCATCGAGGATCTGCCGACGACTCAGGAGGAATGCGACGAGCGCAGGGCAGTGCTCAGAGACGACATGCCTGACTCGATGGGCCGTCTCGTCAGTCGTGACCTGAAGTCTGCTCTGATTACCGCTTCGTTTGTTACCGACCGTCTGCGTAACCCGAACATCTACCGAGCGATATTCGATCACGTCCAGCAAATCAAACTCGCTGAAGAAGACGCCAATACGCGGATATACGTGACCGGGGTTCCGATATTGATGGGCTGGGTGCTCGAACACGCCTGGCAGATCCTGGCCTTCATCGTCGCTTCGGTGGCTCTGATTTTTCTCCTGCTGTGGCTCTATTTCCGACGTGGACATGGAGTCTTGATCCCGTTCGTGTGCGCGGGGGTCACGGTAATCTGGGGGACCGGTTTCACGGGTTGGGTTGGTATCGCCTTCGACCCTCTGGTTCTGGTGATTCCGATGATCATCACGGCGCGTGCGGTCTCTCATACCGTGCAGATGGCGGAACGGTTCTTCGAAGACTACGAGCGGCTGTTTCCTGAGTACGCCGATGCGGAGCAGGCCAAGATCGAAGCGGCCAGCGTCGCGATGGGCGAGTTGATCGTGCCAGGTACGCTCGGAATCATCACCGACGTGGCCGGGCTTCTCGTGATCCTGGTGACGACGATCCCGCAGATGCGAAACCTGGGCATCTTCGGTTCCTTCTGGGTCGCATCGATCGTCATCACCGTCGAGATCCTGCACCCAATCTTGATCTGTTATCTGCCCGTACCCAAGGATCACAGACATCGATCACCGACGATCATGGTCAGCTTTACGGACTGGGTCGGTCGCCTGACGACTCATGCCGTGGGGAAGTACGCGATCGCGGTTATGGCTCTGGTCGTCTTCTGTGCGTCGTCCTACGCGGCGCTTTTTCATTCAGTGATAGGCGACGCGAATCCGGGTACTTCCCTATTCTGGCCTGACCACGACTTCAACCGCGCTGCGGCAGAGGTCACCCGTCAGTTCGGCGGGGCGGATACGCTGGTCGTGTACGCCGATGGCGATCGCGACAACTCTGCGCTCGATGCCAAACCTGTGCGAGACATGGAACGCCTCGAGCGAGAACTCATTCGCCAGACCAACGTCGCCGGGACGATTTCACTTGCGTCGCTGGTCAAGCGCGTCAACGAACAGTTTCGCTACGGCGAACCCAAACAGGCGATCATCCCGGAAAGTGAAGGTGCGGTACGGGGTATTCTGATTCAGATCCGACTCAACAGTCCGCCGGGTGCTCTGGGTCCCATGCTGACCGGAGACGGCCGTGCTGCGAGCATGATCGCGTTCTATCCCGACCACAAGGGAGAAACGATCGAGCGGGCGGTTGCGGTCGCGGAACGCTTCATCAAGCAGAATCCGCTGGGACAGATCTCGGTTCGTCTTGAAGAGAACCGCGCGGACTCTGACGCTCAGTGGTACGAGACGGAAGCGATCAAGGATTTCATCTACTACATGATCGGACCACTGCTTCCGACACGCGCGCATGCGTTGAGCGTGAAGGGGCGACAGTCAGATGGGACCTACGTCGAACGACCGGTGAACTCCGTGGCGGAACACGGCCTGCCGCCCTGGATAGAAGACTTTCGAAAAGAAGCACATGCCCGTTATGCCGAAGAGTTCGAGAAGCTGAGATCGGGCCGAACATTCACGTGGCCCGACGAACTCGCCGACTGGCAGACGGATGAAGTCGACCAGTGGTGGGAGGATACAGAAACCGACGTGCGTGCGGTCGCCGTCGGTACCTCCAGCTTGATCGTGCACGACCGACGAACTCGCGATAGCGCACCGATCTATCAACCTACGCAGAGCTGGGCCCGTGGTGTGCAGTTCGTGATGGCCGGAGGCATCATGGGAATGCTCGCTGCGGTGAACGAAGAAGTGGAACGCAGCCATCTTGCGAACATCTCACTGATCTTCCTGGTGATCTTTCTGTTGCACTCGATTACCTACCGGTCGATTTCCTCGGGTGCGATTATTCTCCTGCAGATTTCCTCCGCAACCATGCTTTCGCTCGCGTACATGGCGGTCAACGGCCTGGGGCTGAACGTGAACACTCTGCCTGTTCAGGCGGTGGGTGTAGGAATCGGTGTCGACTACGCGATCTACATCGTCGATCGCATCCGTCAGGAGACTGCCTTGTGTGGGGACATCGACGAGGCGATACGTCGCGCGATCCGAACGACCGGAATGGCCGTGACCTTCACCGCTACCACCGTGGTGGGCGGTATCTTCTTCTGGGGCTTTTCGAGTCTGCGCTTCCAGTCGGAAATGGCCCAGCTGCTGACGGTTTTGATGGTGATCAATATGGTTGGCGCGATCACGATCGTTCCCGCCCTCTATTCGATCGTGCGCCCCAACGTGGCCCTCAAACAGCTTGAAGAATTCGAGAAGCGAAAAGGTCCTACGGCTTCGACATCTTTCTGACCATGAAGCGCATGACCGGAACCAGGACCGGTTGAAGCGCGCGGGCTACGAGTCGCTTCAGCCCCGTGACCGGTGGTGTTTCGGAAGCGGAGCCGAAGTCGTCGATCCCGAGT
>JAAELY010000188.1 GCA_024226335.1 bacterium | reverse complement strand
GGCTTTTCGCGCTCGCCACAATGCAACGCTTGGCCCGGACTTCCTTGACGAGAGACTCGAGTGGGAGGAAGAGTGTCGAAGCTGGGGAAAACAGCTCGACGACCCTTGGTTGTCCTGGTTCGGAAACGATGTCGCATCCCCGCTCGCCAGAGGAGATCGCGACGGGGTGTTGAATGCACTCCAACAGAGTTCACGCTTCGCCGAGGCCATGCCCGGCAACCGGGTGAGTCAATTCTTCGGCCTCCTGCAACAGTCGGGGTTTGCCTTGATGGAGGGACGTCTTGACGATGCGAGCCGTCTCATCGCGGAGGTCTTCGAGCAGGGAAGGGATTGCGTCTCGTGGGCCGAAGTCGCCCAACTAGCGTATCGCTTCGTCGAGTTCTGGGAGAGTGGAAAGATCGATCTGTCGGCACGGGACTTGATGCCTTTTCTCGAAGGCTTGATTGCGGGCTTCGATGGGGACGTGATGCTCGGCCACTCGTGTATTGCTGTGGTCCGCTCATTCTGCGACGACCGGCACGCCGCTATAGTCGCGATCGATTCGGTCCTCGAAACCGACTTCGCGCGGCATCAACGAAACGACAACTGGATCAGCGCCGCGTACTTTCTGGCGAATGCGATCGAACGCCACGGTACCGAAGCTCATGCCGAAACCCTCTCAGCGGCCCTGGAGCCATTCGCCGAGCAGATCGTTTGCCAACCGTCAGCTCGCTGGGCCGCAGGCAGTGTCGCCTCGACCCAGGGCCTGCTCTCGTCCGTCCTCGGCGACTTCGAGACAGGAATCGCCCAGTTCGATGAAGGCATTGCGCGCGAAAAAGCGCTCGGAGCCAAGCCTGCCGTGCTGCGTAGCAAGGCCGGCCTGGCATGTCTGCTAGCGCGCCGGCGTGCGAAAGGTGATCACCGTCGTGCGCAAGACTTGATGGACGAGGTCTTGACTGGTTGTAAGGGCCTGGGCATCGATCCGCGCCAGAAGTACATCGCGCCCTTCGAGCGTCTCTTGCAGAAATGAAAGAACGTCGAGGCTAATCCCAGACCTCGAGGTTGTCCTCACGTCCGATCGTTCGCGTCAGGCGCGTATCGAGGATGGGCAAGAGATTGCACCGATCGAGAACCTGCTCGACCCCGGATTGCTCGGTCGGCGATAGCGAGGCGAAGTCCGCCTGCGCCCGGCTGAGAAGATAGAAACGATAGGGCTGCGCGAGGGCGTTGATGGAAGCGCCCTGCACTTCGAAGGTCGCGAGTCCCATGCCTCGTTCGAGCGGCGTGCCGGAAGGCAGATCGGATTGTGCGTCCAACCACGTATTGATGAAGTCGGCGGCCGCGATCGTCTCGGGAACGAAATCGATAGCGATCTGGCGCAAGACCGCTACGAGCGTTTCCGGAATTTCATCGTTTGGGGCAAAGGCATCGCCGAACTGGACCTCGCCCTCCTTCACGAACTCTCCGCAGTCCGGTTCGGGTCGATTCATTCGCTCGACCCAGCGAAACAGATGAACCGCCTTCGATTGCATGAGCGACAGAGGTTTTGGGTCCCGGCCGAGGTGGCCGTATAGAGGCGCGATCAAGCTGAAGTCGCCGGTGCAGGGCCGTCCGCCCAACAAGTACGGAAAGTCCGCGAAGTGTTGATCGAGTACCTCCATCAACGCCAGGTAGCGCGCTTCGATGCCCTTGATGGTGTCGGGAACGACCCCGAACGCCATCGCGGCCTGGCGCATCCGTCCCATGGCCTGCTCGGCAAATTCACCCGAATCCTTATCAGGAGGCGCGAGCGAGGCAAAATGAAACAACAGGAAGTCATGGTTCTCTTCGGGAAAGTTCCAGCGGTAGTGCATGGCGGGGCGCAAGAGCCCTTCCATCCCGATCGCATCGAGCAGACCACTGACGATCCGCTGACGAGGTCCCGAAGGCGTTGCGGGGTGCCCGGCCTGGGACTCGAAGTACTCGACGATCGCGGCGCCGTCTCGGACGACGACGCCCTCGGCAGTTTCGATCGTCGGCATCGTGACGCGCTGCGCTCTCTTTGCAACGTGTTGCGAATAATGGGACGTCGCGGGCGTGACTTCTCGATACGGCAGACCGTTCTTGATCAGATAGCTACGCGCCTTGCCGGTGTAGAGGGATAGCGGTGTCCCGTAGAGAGTGGTCGCCTCCTCGCCCATCAGGAAACCCACAGCGTCGGAAGGCAGCGCGCCGGACGGATCTCCTCGAACCGTTCGGTAGTCCCCTCAATGTACGTGATGGCGTCCTGGACACCCCGGATGCTTTCCATGTTCAGCATTCTACGCCCTTTTCGCAACGAACCAAGTAGAATGGAACGCCTATGGGTGACGTCTTTCTCGGTCTGGCTTCACTGGCCCTCGTCGCAACCTCGATCTTCGTCTGGATTCGCGCATTCAAGCGCGTCGAGATCCCGAAGAATCGAAGCGGCTTTGTTGCAGCCTGGGTCGTCGCAGCGGGGTTGGGTCTTGCGGCCTTCCTGGGCGAACCCGGCTGGCTCGGAGGTATTCCGGCGGGACTCGGCGTCTTCGCGTCGGCCTTCCTTCTCTTGACCGTTGCCATCGGCGGCCAGAAGGTCGGCGAAAAGGCGATCCGTGTGGGCGCCACAATTCCCGACTTCACGGCCACGGATGAGCACGGACAGAACTTCGACTCGCACAGCCTGGCCGGGCATCCGGTACTCATCAAGTTCTTTCGCGCACACTGGTGACCTTACTGTGTCGCCGAGTTGCGGCGATGGGAAGAACTCCGACCCGAATTCGATGAGCGCGGTGTCGCGATCCTCACGGTCAGTACAGACACCCCAAAGGAACTCGCGAAGGGGCACCGCAAACACGGACTCGGCGCCACCATGCTATCGGACCGAGAACTCGACGTAACCGATCGCTTCGGTCTGCGAAACGAAGGAATTCACTCGGGACCGCCGCCACCCATAGGCGCGAAGGCGTTACCCGTTCCTACGTCTCTTTTGGTCGATGCGAACGGCCAGGTGTTGTGGATGGACCAGTCGGAAAACTACCAGCGACGCTCGGATCCCGACTACGTACTCGCAGCCCTGCACAAGCACCTGGATCGCTAGTAACACCGGATGAAGAAGTGGTTCTTGCGATTCATCGTGACGGTCGTCGTGTTGTTCCTGGCCGCATTCTGGCAGTTGTTCTTCTCCGCTCGTCCGCCGCTGACGATCGATCCGGCGACGCTCGCTGGCGATGGCAGCCTGATCGGCTACTGCGAGTTGCCGGAACTGGATGGCCGAGGAAAGATGTCAGCGGACATCCCTAAGGGGAATACGCCCGGCTGCAGCTACGATCACTTTCCCCTGCCGATCCTGGCTGAATGTACCGAGCCACTCGCGAAGCAGGCTGCAGATATTCGCGGTCTGTGGATCGGCGTCGAAGGGAGACACATCGGCCATGTGGAGCGACTCGAGCAGTGCGGCCGTCGCACGGTCGTGACCTCCTCGGGCCTCATTCATGACTCCGGCCCCAACAGCACACTCGGCGAGAACACCGACGACACGGAGGGGGCAGTGTTATTCAGCATCGCTGGCAAGAAATACTGCCCGCGGACATCGGCCAGCATGATATGGAACGACGGCGTTCTCGATTTCCACGTGTTCGGCTGGGGGCCCGTCGTCGTTTTGCGCTACCTCGATGGCGAGCAACTGATCTGGGAATACGCCGATGGCAGCAAGACGCGGATGGATCGAATCTGCACGCTACCCGAGGATCAGAAGATCCCCAGGCCGAGAGGCCAAGGGATTTCTCTCTTCTGATCGCGCGAGTAGATGTGAGCGTCCGCGTCGAGTCCGACTACTCCGCAAAGGGAGCAGCGCGCACCCGACCTGCGAGGCCGAGCCCCATGGCACCGGCGATGTGACTTTCCGGCTTGAGTTCCACTTGACGCTCGAGGCAGGCAGGAAAGTCCGTCTTGAAGCCGCAGCGCGGCCATTCGTCGAGCAGGCGGTCGAGGTCGAACGGAGGAATCTCAACCAGACGCGTGCCGAAGAGATCGGCACCCGCACCGTAGTGCACCATCGCGATCTCCGGTTCGCGCGAGCTGGCGATTCCGACGGAGCTATGGAGCGCGATCGCGTCGTAGAGAAGGTCGACGCGTCGGGCCTCCATTCCCTGTTCTAAGCCGAAGGCCCGCGCTCGTTTCGCGCCAACCCATTCGAAAGAGCCGGGGTCCGCCTCGTGGGTCGGAGTGAGTCCGAGGTCGTGCAGCACCGACGCGACATAGAGCAACTCGCGGTCGAGTTGCAGGCCGTTGCGTGAAGCCAGGATGGCGCCGAAGGCGTAGGTGCGGACCGCGTGGTTCAGGAGCAGCGGAGAAGACAGGCCGGCTGCCAGCTCGAAAGCCGCCTTCGCGAGCGGCGAGTCCGGCACGCGATCCGCGCGCTCGGTGAGATCCTGGAGTTGCAGGAACCCCAGGCGATGCCGCACTGCGCGCAGCCTCTCCTCTATGTCGAAGCGGGCGAAACTCCAGATCAGTCCCAGGGTGGCATCTCTACCGCGATCACGGGCGAGCATCATCCGGTCGCAGCGCTTTGAAGTCCACGGCCCAGGAAGTTCTGGACGGCACCCCGCACGCGCATGAATCGGGATGCCGCGCCCAGGTCGTGACCGATCGCTTCCCGAAAGCCGGGGCGAGTGCGAGCTCGATCAAACCAGGCCTTGAGTTGCGGGAAGGATGCCGCGAAGGGGTAGCCGGCTTCGTCGATCCGCTGGACCTTCACGACCCAGATGATGTCGGCCATCGAAAATGTTTCGCCGCATAGCCATGCGCGGCCATCGGCCAGCAGTCTTTCAATCTCCCGAAAGCCCTCGCTCAGACTCGCCACGTGGCCGGCAAATGTATCCTCGGAGATCTCCCCGTTGCTGAAGCGACGATAGAAGTCGGCCAGCTGTTCCGGCGAGTCGGCTGAATCGATGCGCTGAAGCTCTGCTTGCTTGCGCGGGCTTAGCTTCGCCAGGCCTCCGAGGCTCCACCTGTACGTCACATAGCGAACCGAGGGTTGGAGTTCCGACGCACGCTTGACCAATGCGCGGCACTCCCCCCCACGCTCGCCCTCGGGAATGAGTGCGGGACCTGTGAGTTCTTGATCGACGTAGTTCATGATGTCGACCGACTCGATGTGGAGCACGCCGTCGTGCACGAGCGCGGGTACGACGAGGTTGGGATGAATCGCCGCATAGGGCTCGCTCAGATTCTCCTGCCGAGGCAAGGAGACCGGGCGACCGATGTAGGTGCCCGCTGGGGCCTCGAGATGCTCCTCGACGTCCGAGCGCCACGGTACGTCCGGTCCGCGTCGGATCCCCTTTTCGGCGAGCACGAAGCGAACCCGCTGAGCGCAGGGAGCGCCACCGTAGTGGAACAGGTGGAGCCCTTTCAGTTTGCTCGGCAACTCGCTCCCGGGTCGATTCACGATGGCCATGGCTTCCTCCGATCTCCTGGATCGTCGCAAGGAATAGGATTGTCGCGAAACCACTTGGCGTAAATGACAAATGCCCCTCTTTTTGCGCCATACTCTCGGACATGACCAAACATGTCGTCTTCCTGATCCTTCCCGGGACCCAACTCCTCGATCTGGCCGGCCCAGCGGATGTCTTCATGGCTGCGAACCAATGCTGGAGCGACCGCGGGCAGGAGCCTGCCTACCGCATCAGCTTCGCCGGTCCGGTCGCAGACCCGGACACCGTGACCGGCGTAGGCCTTCGAGTCCGAACCCTGAAACAGATTCGCGGGGCCATCGACACGCTCGTAGTTCCAGGCGGAATGGGCTTCGGTGAAACGGAGTTCGACCCGCGCGCCACCGCCTGGATCCGTCGACGCTGGCAGCGAATTCGTCGCGTGGTGTCGATCTGTAGTGGCGCCTTCGTCCTTGCCGAGGCCGACGTACTCGCCGGACGGCGTGTCACGACTCATTGGAGCGAACTCGAGCGGCTAGGCCAGACCGTTCCGGACGCCACTGTCGAGAACGACGCGCTCTACGTGAAAGATGGTCCTGTCTATACCTCCGCCGGGATCACGGCCGGAATCGATCTCGGGTTGGCGCTCGTCGAAGAGGACCTCGGACCCGATCTCGCGCTCGAAGTCGCGCGCATCCTCGTCATGTTCCTGCACCGACCCGGCGGGCAGTCCCAGTTCAGCGCCGCCCTCCGCCGACCAACAGCCGAGCACCCGGGAATCCGGGACGTGCAGGCGGACGTGGCAGAGAACCCCGGAAAGGACCACCGCGTCCCCGTACTGGCGCAGCGCGCCGGGATGAGCACCCGCCATTTCGTACGGGTCTTCACACAGGAAACGGGCGAACCGCCCGCGCACTACGTCCAGCGCGTTCGCGTGGAAAGAGCACGGCAACTGCTGGAGCGCGAGGGTCTGGGCGTCGAGGAAGTCGCCACCACCTGCGGCTTCGGCTCTGCCGAGACGATGCGACGCCGCTTCCAGCAATCGCTCGGGGTGCCCCCATCGGAGTACCGCGCACGCTTCACTCGTCCTACATCGGATTAGCAGCCTTCGGGCCCATTTGAAGCCATGATGCCAGTACGCTGTGAAATCGACTTCATCTGCGATAGTGGATGGGAGTTTTCAAAGACTGCGAGGAGAAAGCCTTGAAACTGGTAACCAATCTCGTTGTGGACTCGCTGCAAGATGTCGCTGAACCCGCGAAACGAATCGAGGAACTCGGATTCGAAGCTCTGTACATCTCCGAGCGCAAACACGACCCCTTCCTGCAGCTTTCGGTGGCAGCGACAGCGACCAGTCGCATCCGACTGGGCCCTGAAATCGCACTGGCGTTTCCGCGCAACCCCATGGTCCTCGCCTATTCCTCCTGGGATCTACAGAACGCGACCAACGGTCGCTTCGTGCTCGGCCTGGGTACTCAGGTCAAGGCGCATAACGAGCGCCGCTTTGGTCTGGAATGGAAATCCCCTGGCCCGAAACTACGGGAGTACATTCTGGCGATTCGCGCCATCTGGGACTGCTTCCAGAACGACACCCCGCTCAATTTCGCCGGGGACTTTTTCCAGTTCAACCTCATGACGCCCATGTTCAATCCAGGCCCACTCGACGGACCACCGCCCCCGATCTATGTCGGAGCCGTCAACCCGTGGAATTGCCGGATGGCCGGCGAGGTCGCCGACGGCTTTCACTGCCATGGCTTTCATACGGCCAAAACCCTGCGCGAGAACGTCATCAGCAACATCGAACAAGGGCTTGAACAGTCCGGTCGGACGCGCGGCGATTTCACGATCACTTCGCCCGTGATGGCCATCATGGGAGACAGCGACGAAGAACTCGACAAGATGCGGGAACGGGTACGCGAAATGATCGGATTCTATGGCGCTACGAGTTTTTACAAAGCCATGTTCGAGGCCCATGACTGGGACGAGACTTTCATTCGGCTGAGGAATAAGAGTCGAAACAACGAATGGGACACGATGGCGGACGAAATCAGCGACGAGATGGTCGACGAAATCGCAGTCACCGGAACCTACGAACAGATCCCGGGGCTTCTCAAAGAAAAGTACGACGACATGCTGGACGAAGTGCTGATCTACTTCGGCGAGCCGGAAAAAGGGGATCCGGAAACCTGGCGCCGCCTCATCGGGGCGTTCAAGGAAACAGCCGCCTAGCAGAACGAGCCATTTCCACCGGCCCATGCACCCATCCACGATCGTGAGCGACTAACATCACGACGCAGCTTGCGTGTCCCCCAGCACTATAGCCCTCGCCGCTTCGAGCAGGGTCTGCTTCAGCCCCGCCGCCTGCTTGCGAAGCAGATTGGGTCGAGAGTTGCTCAACGTGATCCAGGCCCCGAGTGTAAGTGTCAGCAGCTGGTAGGACTTTCCCTTGCAATCCGCCGGAGAGCAGTCGGGCCGCGCGCGTTGAACAATGGCTGCGTAGGATCGATGCAACCACTGGTACCACTCGTCGCGCAGAACACGCTGCTGTGGATTCCGTGCCCAATACGCGAGGCTCTCGAAGAAGTAGCCGTCCGCGCCCTGCAGGATGAAGCCCAGATGCAAGGCGATGCTCTCTTCGAGTTGCGTGACGGGGTCGGCGCGGGGATCGTCCAGGATCGCGGAGATCGACTCACCCATCTCCGCCAGCGATCGATGAAAGCACGCCGCGACCAATTCATCCTTCGTCGGGAAGTAGTGCCGAAGAGTGCTCTGGGAGATACCTGCCCGTTTGGCCGCAGCCTCCTGGGAGAGGGCCGCGAACCCGTGACTCGAGACAATCTCGACCGCTGCGTCGAGAATCGCCCCGAGCGTGCGCTCGCCCTTTCGCGTTCGCGCTGAAGGCAGGCTGCGACTGGGAGCGCTTCCGTTATCGCTGTCGAGGTTCTTTCGCTTGGCCACGAGCACAGGATGCCTGTCTAAAGCCGCGATCACAATCCAAAAACCACTTGACTAAGCGGTTTTCCGGATTTACCCTGCTTCGCGACTCACAAGCTCACAAGCTCACAAGCTCACAAGGAGAGGACGCCATGGCCCCAACGGACATCTCCCCGGTTCGATCCCGTGCGTGCTGGCGCGCGCAAACCGTCATGGAAGCGACGAAGGACTGGATTCACGAACTGACACGTGGCGAGGTCGATGAACTGAGCGCCGCGCTGGCGCACGCCAGGAGCAAAGGCCTCTCCGGCACACAGGTGATTCGAGAAGACTTCCCACTTCCGACCCTCGGCCAACTCCTGGACCGGGCCAACGATGAGGTGAGCCGAGGTCTCGGGCTCTTCCTGATCAGGGGCTTGCCGGTCCGCGACTACTCCAAGGAAGAGGCCAGCACGATCTTCTGGGGAGTCGGCACCCACCTCGGGGCTCCCTGGCCGCAGAATCGCAGCGGCGACTTGCTCGGCAACCTCCTCGATACGGGAAAGAAGCCGGACGACCCGAATGTCCGCTTTTGCGAGACCAACGAGAAGCTCGGATTCCACACCGACGGTGCGGACATCGTGGCGTTGCTATGCCTACGGACTTCGAAGAGTGGCGGGGAGAACCACTTCGTCAGCTCGATGACCGTCCATGACGAAATGGCCAAGACGGCTCCCGAGCTGTTGGAATGCCTGTACGAGCCCTTCTGCGTCGATTGGCGAGGTGGCCATGCCCGCGACGCCAAGCCGTACTACACGATGCCGATCTTCACGCGTCACGAAGGGCACGTCAGCAGTTTCTATCTGGGCGAGTACATCGAGAGCGCTCAGCGCTTCGACGAGGTCCCCAAGCTGACTCGGCGCCAGCGCGACGCGCTCGATTGCTTTGAATCGCTGTGTTGGAGTGACGAATTCAGGATCGACCTGCAGCAGCAGCCGGGCGATATGTCGTTCATCAGCAATCTCGTCACACTCCATGCCCGCGAGAGCTTCGAGGACTTCGACGATCCGGAGGAAAGACGACACCTTCGACGACTCTGGCTCACCTCGAGCAGAACCGCGCATCGCCCGCCCCTGCTCCAATTGCTCTACGACACGCGCGTCAGAGAGGCCAGAGGGAATCGGACGCAGTCCGGGGAGTAGGCAGAGAGCCCCCTTCCATCCGATCTTTCGGTATCCAGTCGGTCATAGCCGCTCGCTCTCATGAACCCGAGTGGTTCACGAAGATGGGCGACGACCAGGCGCGCGGCTCGGCCTCCCCGAGACAGTCGTCCTCGTACGGGACGTCCCCGGCGCAGGGCGTGATTTCGACGCAGCGCCCCTGCTCGTCGAAGCGACAGCCCAGGGGATTGTTGCCGTGAATGAGGGAATCGGGCGCCTCGATGGCCCGCGCGTAGTAGACCGCGTCGCGGCCCGAGCCGGCGAACTCGCTGTCCGCGAACTCGACGACACATCCCGATCCGTCGGCCGGGCATGGGAGCACGCGCCACGGATCTTCGACGAGTCCGTCGAGCTCTTCGTCCGCCGAGTTCTGCGGACGGATGCGCACGATCTCGATACGCGTGATCGGGCGTCGCTCGTCGCTGGGGTTGTAGCACTCGCCCAGGCACACGTGGTCGATCCGTGCCTTGCCCAGTACATCGACGACGTCGTCGGGGCAGCCGGGCTTCTGTTCGAAGGAACCGGTGGCGCGCACGCGAAACCGCGGCGTCTCGCTGCGAGTCGTCGTAGCGCCCATCGGAATCGAATCGGCACCGTCGATCAGGTCGAACCAGAGGAGCGTGCGCCGGCCACTCGTGGCGTAGACCTCCTTGCGCTCTAGCGCATCCCAGATCGCATCGCGGTCGCGACCCGCGGAGTGGACCGCCACGAGGCCACCCGTCACGAAGTACGCGGCCGCGCGCTCGATCTCGAAGAGTTGGAGCGGGCTCTCCCCGCTGCTCACAAAGGGAACCGACTCGGCAGCGGGTGCGTCGGCGTCATTGCTAGAGCCAAAGAGACCGCCGCCGCCGGCGCTTTCTTCCCCGCGCCGGCCGCGCCCTTCAGTCATCTCACCGCGGCGGAGTTCCTTGTAGCCCGGACCCGGGCGCGCCGTGTGGTTGTCGCTCGAGCCGATGAATCCGAAGTCGAAGCGCTTGGGCTTCATCGGGTCGCTGAAGTCGCGGAGCGCGAGCATGTACTGTGCCGAGCCGCGCGGCCGGTAGTTGAAGGCGGGTTGGAACATGTCCGGCGGTGCCTGGCCTGCGTTCAGCCAATCCGAAGCTTCATAGCCGGGCAACGTCTTCCAGCCGGCCTGGAAGGCCGCGACGTAGTTCGCGCGCGCTTCCTGCGCACGGCGCCGACACTCCTCATCACTCTCACCCGTCTCCTTGCAGCGCGCCTCGACGAGTGTGCCCGCATGCCAGCAACTCGGCAGGTAGTCGTCCTTGGGCGCCGGACAGGTGAGAGAGCCGTCCGCGGCGACTTCGACGGGTGTCCAGCTGGGCAGCCGCTCCGAGTTACCGTGACCCGAGTACAACTCGACGAGCGTCTGGCGCGCGGGATCGTTGCCCGGCAGTTGTTTGCGCCAATCGGAACCGGCGGGTGTATAGATCCCCCAGGTCGTGCCGTGCGGGATCACGATCGAGTCATGCCCCCACTCGTCGAGCTTGTCGAAGAGCACCTCCGGCGTCGCTGCGGATTCGAGGCAATCGTCCGGAAGATCGCGGACAGGGACACCATCCGGGCACCTGTCGGCCGCCAGCACGTCGCTCATGAGTCGCGCGAAGCTGCGGCCGCGCTCTCCGCCGGCTGTCGCGAGAGCCGCTCGAGCCATGAACGGGATCGTCAGCCCACCGGCGCTCGGGGGAGGTTGCGAGGCGATCGGTCGCGTCGGGATCTCGTCGTCGGAAAGTCCGCGCAACACCACATTCTTGTGTCCGTAGTGATTGTCCGGGGTGGTGCCGATGTGGCTCCACTCCCAGCCGAGATAGGTCACCAGGTCGGGGTTTTTCGGATCACCGGCTGCGGCGTTGCACTCGCGGACCGAGTCCACCGTCTTGTGCCAGAGATCCGACGTCAGGTTTTCGGCGTGATCGTTGATCGACCAGAAGTCGAGCGCCGAGCAGAAGCGGGCGAAGTCGCAGGCGTCGGCCGGTGGCTTGGTGCCCTCTCCGCCAGCGATCGGGAGGCTCATCATGAAGGCGTCGAAGCTGAAGGTCGTGTGGACGTGAAAATCACCGAACAGGATCTGCTTGTCCGGTGACGCGCCTAGCATGCGCGCGGTTTCGGTCTGCACGGTGCTTCGCTCCTCGACCGTTGCCGCGGGGCGTGGCTTTGCGCGAATCTCGCCGGGTTCCTCGTCGCTTCCGAGCCAACCGCTCGCTCCAGCGAACAGCCAAAGCGCGGCAACCAGCAGAAGGGCCACGACGGCCAGTAGTACCTTCTTCATTCTTCGGCTCCTCTTCTTTGGCGGAGTCTCGCGCGGGGCTCAGAGCCTCGCAGGGGGATCTCCATCGCCTACAGCAGCGCACTCTACCAGCGGGAGTGCCTGCCGGTTGACAGCAAACTTACGACACCGTATCAGTTTGATACGATGTCGCAAGTTCCATCAGACCAGAGGGATTCAACGACCGGCCTGCGGGAGCGCAACATCGAAGTGCGGCGCCAGAAGATCCTCCAGGCTGCGCGGGTCCTTCTGAGCCGGGGCGGACTCGGAGCGCTGTCGATGCGCAAGCTCGCCGAAGAGGCATCGCTGAGCGTCAATACGCTTTACAACCTATGGGGCACGCGCGAAGAGATCCTGCGTGCGCTCACCCTCGACGCCAGGGACCGGATCGAGGCGTCGCTTCCAAAAGACGCGTCGCCGGATGATCCCGTCGACTACTGTCGCTCGCTGGTTAGGACCACTGTCCGGGAGATGAGCCGTCACCGCGAACTGTTCCGGCCGATGATTCTCGCCTGGCTCGAAGTGGAGATCTCCGGGCATCCGTCACCCGTCGAGCCGATGGCCCACTCGATCCTCACGCTCTCGCAGGTCATCCGGGCGGCGCACACGCACGGCTTCCTGGAGAGCCCGCTGAAACCCGAGCAGGTGGCCTGGCAGATCCACCACGGCACCCAGTTCGCAGCGATCCAATGGGCACTCGGCCGGATCGACGCTGCCCATTTCGAAGCGCGGGCTCTCTACGGCCTGAACCTGGCGTTTCTCGGCCTCGTTCGCGAAGAGCGTCGGCCGGAGATCCGGGCCAAGCTCAAGGGGCTGGAGCGAAAGCTGCGGATGTCGCCAGAGGGGGTCTCGTGAATCCCCTCGCCTGCTGCGTTTCTCATACACTTCAGTTCTCAGGCGAGCCTGCACGCGCACGCCAAAGGAGGAATTCATCGTGACGAAGATCCTTCTCCTCTTCCTGTTCGCGGGCATTGCCGCGGCGGTGATCGCGGGTGTCTGGCAGCACCTCCGCTATCTGCGGGTCCGGCGTGAACGCCTCGAGGACCGACAGCCTCTCCTCTATGCCGGGGCCACGTTCCACACGGTGACACTCCTGAAGGTCGATGCCACCGAGGGGCGCGATGGAGAGCTTGCAGCGCTTCGCGCACTGCGCGACGCGATCGAGGCGCCGGGCGGTGGGCGCGTGGTCTACGCCGGCCTGGTTGGTGTGACCATGGCGGCTTCGACGCAGCTCG
Organism: bacterium; assembly: GCA_024226335.1. NCBI lineage: Bacteria > bacterium. Next base: position 165 of record JAAELY010000188.1, on the reverse strand, counting down.
CCAACGATTGGAGCGCCGTCGTGCTGGCGCAGTATCCGTCCAAAGAGACCTTCGAGCGCCAGCGCGAGGCCGCCGAAGTCACGCAGGTGTTAGGCGGGTGCGAGCGCAGCTATGTGCACGGCTTCCAGCGCCCAGTGCTTCCAAACCTGCTGATTCCGATCGCGC
>JAAELY010000187.1 GCA_024226335.1 bacterium | reverse complement strand
GGGTTCTGCTCCGTTCGGGCTCGGTGCGTCTGCCAGTTCGATAGAGCGCGCAGGTAGACCCCGAGCACGGCCGTACACAGATCGGGGTCGTAGGCGAGCCAGAGACGGAGGGGATAGGGCAGCGAGAGAACCCACTGTCGTGCGATCGTCGGCGATCGGCTACGAAACGTGCAGAAGTGCCTATCGGCGGGGTTCGATGCGGTGCTTGTTGTGGTTGCAGACAGCCGCGGCGTACGGAAGCTGGCGCAGGTGATCCAGTCTACTGTTTCGGAGGATGACTGGAGCCGAGTTCGAATCCTCACTCCAGACGAGATCTCGGACCATATCCCGCAGCCTGCGATGGAACCCGCCGACGACGAAGAGACGGTGGTTCGAGGCTACCGGGTCCGGCTGAGCCAGGACCAATCGGGCGGCGGACAGAAAGAAACAAGGGAGGCGATCGCGAAAGTTATCGCGGACTCGATTCGTCGCGTGAAGCGCCAAGAGTGACTCGCTGAGCCAGCTATGGCGGCCCCCCCTCCCACGGGATCAAACGGATGATGAACAGGATTATCGGGTGTTATTCTCGGCCATATGGGTCAAGAGGGGAGAGCAAGTAGAACACCGGTTCTGACGACGTCGGTTGGGCTCCTAGGCCAACGACCGGGCGACCTCACGGTTGCCGAGCTCAGCCGCCAGATCCCAGAAGAGGCCGAGTGGCTCGCCCAGTTCGACTCGGAGCAGACCCGCCGGGCCCACAAGCAAGCCGTGCTGCACTTCATGAACTTCCTCGGGGTCTCGGACATCCGAGAACTTCGAACGATCGACCACAAGCCGATAACCCAGTGGAAAAAGTTCATGCAGCGACCGGGCGCGAATCCGGTGGCCACTGCTCGAGCAGACAAGCCACTTCCCTACAGCTCAAGCACGATCCGCCGTCGCCTTGCTGCGCTCTCGTCTCTCTTCACTCACCTAAAGGAACACAACGTCGTCGACGTGAATCCAGCGGTTGGCTTACGTCGGCCAAAGGTCAATCGCCGCACCGGTAAAACGCCTGCGTATAGCCAGCGGCAAGCGCGGCAGATTCTCGATGCTCCGGATGCGGAAACGGAGATAGGCGCCCGCGATCGGGCGATTCTCTCGGTCGGATTCCAGGTTGGGGCGCGGCGCTCAGTCCCGTGTCCCAGCGTCAGTTCGGCGTGGACTCGTCGTATTCCAGCAGCTCGGTCGCTCGACGGTGAATCGCCAGCTCGGCCTCGAGCTCGCGGATACGCCGTCTCGCTGCGGCGAGCTCGGCCTGCTCCGATGTCGTTAGCCCGGACTCGAGACCAGCGTCGATACGTGCCTGCCGGCGCCAAGTGTAGATCGTCTGCTCGCTCACCCCGAGCTCTGCCGCAATCTCCGACACTCTCCGCCCGCCTTCCATGAGATCAACGACCCGTCGCCGAAACTCCGCCGCGTAACCTCTCCGTGCCATGTCGTCCCCTTCACGATTATGGCAACAGAATCCAGAAATTCGCCTCCGAAAAACTCAGGACACACCAACAGCGAATACGGTGCCGCCGACGGTTTCAGCGACGCCGCCGACCATCCGAATACCACGGTCCCGAATTCAAGTCGCATCACCCGCGGCTTCCGAGGAACTAAACCCCAACAGATAAACAGCGACAATAGCGGGAGCGAAGAGGGCGAACCGGAAAGTTCTAACCAGCCACGCGGGGTAGATTGGAAGGCCTGCTTCGCCCAGCAAAGCCACCTGCGACGGCGTATGGTGAGGGACCGAAGTGTTGAACCACAACAGCAGCACAACTGCTGGGCCTAGCCACAGGCGCCAGAAGCTCTTCGGGAGAACCCTCCTCGAAAACGCCACGCTATAGACGGCAAGGAGGGAGAGCGTCTGCGCCCCGAGGCTTACGAGACTTGAGGCGACGAACGCCGATTCATAGTATTGTGCTAGAACGACTGCTTGGCCCACGACCAAGAATAGGTCCAGCGCAAAGTACACTCGCCACAACAGGATCGGCCCCCTTTGACGCGCATCTGACTAACCCGATCATAGCCACCTACTCTCACTTTGCATATGAGGTCCGAATGGAGTTCGTGTTCGGACGGCTGGGATAGAGCAGGAACCCACCGGACGCCGCCGACGGTTGGAGGTCGAACCCGCCGGCTCCGGGGGGCGCGAGGGGCGCGGTAAAGAAGTCAGTCAAGAACTCAGCGGCCTTCACGAGTGGCCCCACGAAGTCGACTTTCTCCGGCAGACCAAACGATGGCCCGATGCTCTTCGTAGTTGAACATCCGCAGAGTGAGGGTCCTATGCCTAGGCTGAACGACGTGCCCACCACCTCTCCAGACTGCGGGTCAACGCTAAGACCTGTACCTAAAAGGTTGAGGACTCCTGGCAGTCCAGGGACCGGGCCGTTGATCGATTCGACCGAGCCAATCTGGCCCGGCCCGCCCGGCACCAGAACCCGAGCCCGACTTCTGGCCCGACGAGCCTGCTTGAGCACCGCCTGCTCACCTCCGGCCCCCCAGCGGTCGAGCCTCGTCCTCCCGCCGCTCAGGAGCGCATCGATCACCCCGGCGTCCTTGTTCCTGTCCAGCTCCCACTCGAGGAAACGCACCAGGTCGCCGGGTTGGAAGTTCCGATCGTTCCGCCGGACGTCGCCAGTCTTCATCCCGTAGCGCATGGCGCTGAACTGATCAGGCCAGGTCTTGAGCTCGTGGATCTTCATATGCCAGCGCCGAGGCAGCGCGGATAGGAAGTATAGCACCCCTGTCTCCCTAATAAGACCATCCATTTTCGGCTGTTGAGAGCCGGCAGTCGGGGAATCTGGGGGCTCTCGAACGGACGCGGGCAGCCGGGCAGCTGCAAAGGGACTTCGGAGCGGCGCAAGCCGCGAGGCATTTGACATCGGCTAGAATTTCGCTTTCAGCCTCCGCTCACCGGGTCATGAATCGACAATTCTGCGCCTTGCAACGCTAGCTCGTGCCTCTTGCCTAGAAGTTTCTCTGACTAGTTCGGCGAACGCTGGGTCCCGCGTCTCAAGCAGGTCGAGGAGCGCGTATGCATCGTCAGCTTGGCGCTTAGAAGCATGTTGAGGATGTCTAGCTCCCAGGACCTGGGGTCAGGGAAGGTCCGAAAGGAGGCGCCAGAAACTGTGCTTGCGGCCATGGCGCTTGCGTAGGCCGGCCAGATAGTCGTCATAGTCGGGAAGCTCGCCGTAGTCTGGGACAGCGTCGTGCAATGCCGTCAGACGATCGACGTAACGCTTCGCGTGTCGATAAGCCCGGGTACGCGCAGCGCCTAGAATCTCCTCCGTAAGCGCGCGGTAGCAGGCAACCGCGGGCAGAGCGCATCCTTCCTTCTCAAAGCGCTGGGCGAGTGTGAGTACGTGTGTGTAGAACTCGTCAGGCAGGTGCCCGCGGAGTCGAAGAACGAGTCTGGACGCCTCCTCTGCTTCTCCAATTTCAAGTAGAAACTGAGCTGCAGCGACCGGAGCGCCGTTGCATCGCGCGGCACGTTCCAGGGCGTCTCGACGCACCGCGTCCCGAGCGTCAGAGGGGAGAAGGGCCATGTACTGCGAGAATCGGTCTGCGGAGAACGAACGCTCAAAGAGCCGTCGGCGTGCATCTAGGAGCCCCGCTGCATCATCCAGTTTCTCATACGCGTCTGCTAGAAGATCGAGTCGGCCGACCCCCGCATCCGAACCATCTGTTGTCTGGCGGAGCCACTCGACCGCTTTCGCGACCGGACCGAACTGTAGGTACCGCTCCGCGATGCGTTCGGCTTGGAGCGAATTGGGCTGCGGCGAGCGGATATGGACAGAACGCTCGAAGAGGGCTGCATCCTCTAGTGCGCACGCAATCTGTCCCATGGCGGCGGCGGCGGCAAGAGGTCGATAGTCTTCTCCCTCGGCCCCGCTGACCTTGGCTTCGGCCTCAAAGGTACGAGCCAGACGGCGAAGCTCGATTTCTGAGAGCGAAATTGCGGCCTGGTCAAGGATCGCATCACGTGTGCCGTAGTCGTTCCCAGCGTGAAGTTCGTACACGTGGTCGGCTCGGTCGGGTTCGGCGGGGAACGCAGCGGCGGCTCGATGCCAGAGCGCGCAGGCACGGCGGTAGGCATCCCCGATTGAGCCGTTCGAGTCATCAGCGCGCGAGAGGATCTTCTCGTCGGTTCGCAGGAAGCGATCGAGGAGCTTCCAGGCCGACTGTGGGTCAGCTGCGATCACCGACGATTCGACCTCATCGAGCCAAACCTCAAGACCGCGCGCAAAATCGCCACTCTCTCCGTACGAGATGAACGAACGCCCGTTGCGAAAGCGTTTCAGCCGTCGCTCAAGGGCTGCCAGCTGCGCCGGGAGATCACCGCGCAATGCAAGGCTCTCGATACGTTCGCGCACGATACCGTTCTCTTCGGCGATCTCGACCAGGAGCGAGGCGAGCGCTTCTGGCCCTGCCTCTTCGAGTCGTCGCCGGAGCTCGTCCGCGGTCACGCAGTCCCTCGAATCAGTTTATTGAAAGCGGTCGCGGGGTGGGATGTTCGCTTTCGATGATAATAGTGTATGAAAATACTTGTTTTCAATACCTATGCGCTAGGGAATCTCTGCACAGGGAGGATTCGAGCGAGAAGCGGGAGTCGCCGCCTGAGCAAGCAGCGTGATCCGATCGCAGATCCGTAGATCTGCAGAGGGTCGCGCGACGCAGCGCAGGCGGATTCATCGCGCTTCGCAGCCGCAGCCTCCCTGTCCAGAGGTTCCCT
>JAAELY010000186.1 GCA_024226335.1 bacterium | reverse complement strand
GCACATCATCCGCAAGTCCAACATCCTCTCCGACTGCTCGCCGCGGACATGGGTGGCTTCGCAGGCCTCGGTATGCGTCCCGACCCAGTCCTGCGTATAACGGTTCAGGACCTGTGCCACATTCTCGAAAGCCTGCCCGGCGAACGCGACCCCGGTGCCGAGAAAGGCTGTCCGGATCGTCTCCTTGCGCTCCGCGTCCCAGACACCGGCCAGCCTCTCGGAGGCTCCCGCGCAGATCGGGACCCGCTCCGGAAGCGTCCGGAGGTAGCCGGTCATGAGGGCACCCAAAGCCAGCAGACCCGAAACCGCCGCCAGCCACCGGTTTCTGGCCCGGCGCGGTTCGGGGGCCAACGCCTGGAGCATCTCCTCCATCGAAGCAAAGCGATCCTCCGGCTCCGAGGCGAGACCGCGCAGCAGCGCCTTACGCAACCAACCGGGCACTCGATTCGCCGGCGTCGGTTCGCGGACCATCCCGCGATGGACCTGATCGACGTAGTCCTCGAGGGTGTCGCCGGCGAAGGGACGCTCTCCGTAGAGCGCCTCGTAGAGGGCGACGCTGAAGCTGAATTGATCGCTGCGGGCATCCGCCGAGCCACTCCGGATGCGTTCCGGCGCGAGGTAAGCGGGCGTTCCGCGGATGGCGTCGCGGTCGGTCACGATCCACCGGATGGCGTCCGGGCCGGGGGTGATGGAAGGCGTCTCTCGGTCAGCCGCGGGCCCGGAGAGATCGCTCCCCGCGCCGCCCAGATCGAGCTGGGCCAGTCCGAAGTCGAGAACGCGCACTCCGCCGTCGCCGGTGAGCATCACGTTGCCCGGCTTGAAATCGAGATGCACCAGATCCGCCGAATGCGCGGCAGCCAGGCCTCGCCCAGCCTGGAGGAACACCTCCAGCACTTTCCGCCACGAATGCTCTGCCGCCGCCAGCCAATCCCTCAGGGTCTGACCTTCCAGATGTTCCATGGCGATGAATACCCGATCGCCGTAGGTGCAGACGTCGTGCACGGTGACGATATTGGGGTGGGCCAGCCTGGCCATCGCCTGGGCCTCGCGGCGCGTCAGCGCTTCGGCCTGCTCCGGCTCCATCTGCCGGGTCAGCAGCTTGAGGGCCACTTTGCGGTCGAGCTCCGGATCGTAGGCCGCGTACACCACTCCCATGCCCCCACCGCCGATCCGGTACAGGATCACGTATCGGCCCAGCCGCGTTCCCGGCACCAGGGCGGTCGCCTCGTCCGCCGCCGGCGGTTCGCTCGAGGTGTGGAACTGAGCCTGCCGGAGGTCAGGGTAGGACTTCGTTCCTTGTGAATTCATCACACTCGATCTCCCGTTGAGTCTCTCCGCTCGTGAACTGAGCTCAATCCCGGTTCAACTTCAAGTGTATCTGGTCGTAGCTCCGTATCACGCGTAGTGAGCAAGCGTGCTCTTTCTCAATTTACTCTGATTCCTGGTCATACCGCGGCGAACTGCTACGCCCGTGACCCGTGAGCATTCTAGCTTAGCAAGACGGTGCATGGAAAGAGCGTACGTTTCCGAGCACCACTGTTCGAATTCGAGCAGTCATCTGTAAGAAATCGAGCACTTTTCTCCGGGGAGGAACATGATCGGCACAGCAGGTTGCTGGTGTCAGGGGCGGGCTGGAATCGATACGGAAGTTGGCATAGGACTTGCTCAATCGAGAGCCAGGGTGATCTATAGCGATGGCACGGTCCTTCGCTGCGCTGTCCAGGCTGCGGAGACGACGATGGACAGCCCAGCCCGCAGCCCCACTCACGCACCTCGCAGGGAGTTAGGTATGATCAGGAATTTCCTCACGGTCAGTTTGCTGACTACCCTGGCACTGTTAGCGATGCCTGTGGCGGAGCTAACCAACATCGACGTGGCGTACGATGCGGGCGAGGTGTCCGACTCGGCATGGTCTCTCGGCGGAGCGCTCCAGAGGTGGGAGATCACGGGCGAAGAGATCTACTCCAGGAACGCCTGCACGTCAGCGGGGGCGTACACGCGCCAGGCTGAGTTGGTTCACGCCGGTAGCTCTTCGGCAGATTGTGCCTTGGCCAACAACCTCTGTGACGTTGGCGGCGTGAACTATTGGGGACTGGGCGGGCACAGGTTCCGAACGGGTGGGGTTCTTTTCACCGGAAGTCCCTGGATCACGCTGAAGCTGAGCCGCGCCTGTGACGTCCACCTGGCGGCTCCTTCGGATGATTGTCAGCACCACCTATCTTCCGTTCGATTCTTCGTCGTGTGACAATAATGACACGATGTGTGTGACGGAACTTCGTGTCAACAAATCGACTTTCAGATTACTGGCGGATTGGTGCAGGATTGCGGTGCGTACCGGTTCACCTACGTAAAGTACGGTGGCAACTGCACGGCGGGTCGCTTGTGCGCGAGATTCCTGTCGATGTCGAAATGGAATCGAAGAAGACGCGTGCGACGGCAACAGAGCTGGCAAGCGGATTGAGTGTGCGTTCTCGCGCATCTGATCGGATTCGAGCAGTCGTCTGTGTGACTGCGAACACCTCTCTCGAGACCGGGCTAGGCGACCGGTCCCATAAGTTGCTGAATTCAAAGATTCAACGGGATGGACAACGGGTTGGCATGGGAGTTGCTTCTTGTTGCTGGAAACTGACGCGAGCAATCCGGAAGACGAGAGTCTCGGCGCGTTCAGTCGAACTGCAGGGAATCGCAATTTTGTCTACTTCGACCAAGCGGGATTAGTCGCGACCATCGGTGAGCGTGTAGACGGTTGTGCTCACAAACCGCGTGGCGAGGATCGGCTCGCCTAAGATTGAGGGATCATTCACGCTCATCTCTTTTGACGATAGGAGATCTTCATCGATGATGGAGAAAGTCTGGTAGTGACCACGATCAAAAGACATTG
>JAAELY010000185.1 GCA_024226335.1 bacterium | reverse complement strand
CTGGACGCGCTTCAAGAATACCAAGAAGGAGCTCGGAAATCTGGTCGAGAGCGCCGCCGAAGGCGAGCATAAAGTTATCTTCGATGAATTACTCAGAGAGCTGCCCAAGGCAATGGAGGCAGATCCGAAGCTGAGGCAAGTTTTCGATTCGAAGCTGGCGCCGCTTCACTTGTACAATCAACAGCTCAAACAGCTACGCTCGGTCGGCAAGCGCCTGGAGCAGGAGATGCCAAAGACTCCGGAAGAGCAGAGGCGCAGGCTTCTGGTTTTCCGGGACAGCTCTCACTTGCTCGCCACCTTTCGTAACACCGATGCCGGCGAAGAGCTCCTGCGCTTCAAGCCGGCCAAGTGGTGCTTCGAAGAGCTCCCGGAGCTTGCGGACATGTTCCTGTGCCACTACCAGATCGCCCAGTCTGAGAACCGGGCCGCTCCGCTCGAAAAAGCGCACGAGATCGTGGTCAGGGCGCTGGCAATAGGCAAGCTGGAGCCGATCGAGGTCATCATCGGCAAGACCGACTTCAATAATAAAATTCACATCGGGAGATCTTCTGAACAAAAGCCACAGTACCCCACCGGCACGATCGTCGGGGTCGTCAAGAACGGGTTCCGGCACCTGCGGGACGGCAGGATGGTCGTGCAGCCGGAAGTCATCGTCAACAGGATCTAATTTGACAGGCTCGTTCGGACCCAGGTCCTCCAGGGTCCGTGAAACCTGGATTCGAGAGAATAGAAGACTGTGCGGGAGGCGCGTAGAGCCATTTGGACCGGGTCTGGTTTCCATGCTGGGCATTTCTCCGTGATTCCTGTATACATGGGTGCGGCAGTTTCACGGCGAGCGAGGAGGATCCATGGCAAAATTCGTGATCGAGGTCCCTGAGGAGCTCAGAGGTGCCGGAGAGGCAATGGCGGCCGCTCTGGAGACGATGAAGCAGACCATCGCGCGGACGGGTGGAGGAAAGTCCGTCGACTATGCGGGGGTGGAACGTACGATCTCTGAGG
>JAAELY010000184.1 GCA_024226335.1 bacterium | reverse complement strand
GTGCCCAACGAAGAGTGGACCACTCGTTGAAAGGGACTCTCTCGAACCTCGCGTCGGGAAGCTTGACGAGCCAGTCGCCTCCCCGTCCGCTCGCCGGGAGAACGAGGGCCTTGTCTCTGCGGTTGACAGAGAACTTGAGTTGAACGCCGGCCAAGGAGAATCGCAGTCTTGTACCGTTCTCGGGCGTGCGGTAGTCTTCGGTCTCCTCATCCTCCCCAGATGCGATGATATCCTCTTCGTCCTCCGATGGGATCGCGCGGATCGCGCCTGGTAGATCCTCGCCGAGATGTCGCAGAATGAAATACTCGCGCGACGGTGCGACCCCTACTTCGCTCGCGATAAGGTTCCGCAACTCGCCTTCCGGTAGAAGATTCGAGAAGAACGGCGGCAGGCGCTGGCGGGAGACATAGATTCGGCGCAGATCGTCCTCAAACCACTGACCGAGCACAGGTCTCGGGTAGAGATCGAGGTAGGAGTCGAGGAAGCGGAACTCGATGCGGTCTTGGTGGCCCGACCGCGCGAGGACTCCGACATCGGTATCGCCGAGCCGAATTCGTAGCGACATCCCTAGATCTCCTCGGAGTCACTCACCACCAGTGACGTGATCGACGGCCGGTCGGGCTCCTTCCAGCGGGCGTGGAGGGCGAGAAAGCTCTCCAAGTGCTCTTCGAGAAGAGCTCGTCGGCGTTCGAGGAACTCGCGACGTCGCCCGCGACGAAGCGCGTCGATTGCCTCTTCGTCGACCGCATGTGACGTCCATACGCGCCGACCCGAGCTCGACAACAGCAATCGTCGGAGACCTGAGGGAGTGACCGGATGGAAGAATCGGTTTGCCACCGATCGCACCAGATCCTTGTCGACCCCGGGACCCGCGCTGAACATCTGCCGGAAAGCGTGGGGGCCGGTCGCGAGCTGCTCGACGTCGAGAATCTCTCCGCTTGCGAGGTCGCGAGGCTGGAGCGCGACAAGCGCGAGCGCCTGGAGCTTTGACGCCGCGAAGCGGAAGTTGAAGTTGCCATGAGGAACGACCGGCTGCTCTTCCCGGAGCGACCCGAGGAGCGCTTGAACGGCCCGTTCTTCGTCGTGACCGATGAGCGCCAGCGTCGAACGCGTAGAGACGGTCGCTCCTTGATGCTGAGCGCTCCACGCACCCCTCCAGACCCAGCGTGCGAGGAGGTCCCGCGATCGCGGCTGCGGACTCGGATGGAGATGGAAGAAGCGGCTCAGGGTCAAGATCGGCAGCTTGTACGGCAGCAAGCTCTCATGGGGAATGTCGGCATCGTTCTTGAGGAAGAAGACCGCGGCCTTGAGGGCTTCGAGCGTCGCGGCGTAGGCGGGGGCCGCCTCATCGCCGAGTCGCAACGCCCGGCGACCTCCTACGTCGTAGCCGGACACTGCCAAGAGCGCACGGTAGATCAGTTTGTCGTCAGGGCGACCGAAGCCGTGTTTCTCGATTTCAGTGGCGATGTCGCCGAGATTCGCAGGATGGACCCCGCTCTTGGATCCATGAATCGCGTCGAAGACGTCATTGGCCTTGAGAGCCCTGCCGGTGGAGTTGATCCGCTGGAAGATCTCGCGCAGGACGGCATCGTTGCTCGACTCGACGAGGTAGGCGGGGATCTGGTACTCGCGAACCCGTTTGCCGAAGTGGATTGCCTTCGCTCGAAGCTCGGCAGGCGGTTTGGTCTCGAAGAGCCACGACAGCAGCTCCTCGGAGTCGAGCACGACCGTGAGGGGAAGGTAATGGCGGCCTCGCTGCCTGGCCCTGGGAGGAAGGAGCTTTTCCGACTCGAGCTCGAAGAATAGGGCGAACTGGTCATTCGTTGGATCTTCGGGCAGGAGGATGCGAGCCAGCGAGGTGATCCGCTGCTGCCCGTCGACGACCAGCAGCGCGTCGTGGCGGGCTGGAACGTCGACCCGCAACGAGCCCAGCTTCAGTCGCTCGCCTTTGGCTTCGGTCTTCCAGAAGAGGAGAGTGCCGACAGGGTAGCCGCGGTAGATACTGTCGACGAGGTTGCGAGCATCGTCGCGCTCCCACCGGAGACCGCGCTGAAAAGGCGGGACGCGGACCGTCCCTCGGCTGACCTCTCGCATCAGCTCCTCGACGCCGAAGGCTCGGGCTCTCGGGCTCGAGTCGAGCCGTGCAGGCTCGGTCGAGCCACGGCTCTCGCTACTGTCGTACTCAGGCTCCTCTCTGACCTCGCTCATGGCGTCGACCTTGGCACCAGTAATACGATGATTGGCGAAATCCGTCCGCCAGACTCGAAATGAGTTGGCAGTTCACGGAGGCCATGCTACCCCAGTTTGGATTGCCTGGAGTTGATCCTCCCTCCCTCGGGCGCCTGAACGATCTCGGCGGCCGCGTCTAGCTGGCCGGACACGGGGGCGACGCGGTGCTCGGCGAGGTCTGCGAGCCACCAAGATTCCCAAACTATTTAGGGTGGAGGCCCTGGCCTCGGCCTGGGTGATGAAGGAGATGCGCTCCTTCCTCGCCCGCCGGGGACCCCGGCGCCCCCTGCACGTGGTGCACCTCGTCGACACCCCGGCGCCTCCTTTCTGGAGCGAGCTCCAGTGGGTCGACTTCCGCGAACACGACGAGGCGAAGCCTCGCTCGGCTCTCGCGGAGCTG